>CAYREN010000545.1:0-3287 GCA_964423255.1 uncultured Roseivirgaceae bacterium
GGGATTACAAAGAAAGATTTGAAAAAGCAGGCTTAATGGCACTTTTGGGTTGTGGTTTCGATCCTGGTGTAACAGGAATATTTACGGCTCACGCTTTGAAACATCATTTTGATGAAATCCAATACCTCGACATAATCGATTGCAATGGCGGAGATCACGGCAAAGCATTTGCAACCAACTTCAACCCCGAGATTAACATACGAGAGATCACACAAAAAGGGAAATATTGGCACAATGGGAAATGGATTGAAATAGATCCATTGTCAGTGCATATGCAGATTGAATATCCTAATATTGGCCTGAGGGAGTCATACCTACTGTATCATGAAGAATTGGAATCGCTGGTTCAAAATATTCCAACAATTAAGCGCGCTCGATTCTGGATGACTTTTGGTAAAGAATACCTCAACCATCTGAGCGTATTGCAAAATGTAGGCATGACCGATATTAAACCGATTTCCTATCAAGGGCGTGAAATTATTCCCCTACAGTTTTTAAAAGCCATACTTCCTGAGCCTGCTCAATTGGCCAAAAATTATATTGGAGAAACATCTATTGGATGCCAGATTAAAGGCTTAAAAGATGGAAAAGACAAGACATATTATATCTGGAATAACTGCAAACATCAGGCTGCCTGGAAAGACGCACTCAGCCAGGGGGTTTCTTTTACCACTGGCGTCCCGGCCATGCTTGGAGCTAAATTGATGTTGACTGGTCAGTGGATGAAACCGGGAGTTTATAATGTCGAAGAACTTGACCCAGATCCTTTTATGAATGAAATTGGCACCCTTGGACTACCTTGGAATGAAATCGTTAATTCGCAGCTAACCTTCGATGATTATGATTGATACCTTTGAAAGCATTGATACTTCCAGTATCCCTTCACCCTGCTTTGTATTGGATGAAAAAAAATTGTTAATAAATCTCCAGCTTCTATCTAAAATTCAGAAAGAGGCACAGATAAAAATACTGTGCGCATTGAAGGGCTTTGCCATGTGGAGAACATTTCCACTTCTAAGAAAATATTTATCTGGACTAACTGCCAGCTCTTTGCATGAAGCAAAACTTTGCGATGAAGAATATGGACAAAAAGCCCACATCTGTGCTCCCATTTATTTGGAAAATGAAATAGATGAAATCACCAATATCAGCAGTCACATTACTTTCAATTCACTCAGCCAGTTTGAAAAATTTGGCCAGTTGGCAAAAAGTAAAAACCTAAAAATAGCCCTGCGAATCAATCCGGAATATGCTGAGATTGAGCAAGACATTTACAATCCTTGTGTCCGTGGTAGCCGACTGGGTATCACGCTCGACAACCTACCTGCAAGTCTCCCAAAGGAAATATCCGGACTACATTTTCATTCGCTTTGTGAACAAAATGCTGATGTGCTGGCGAGAACTTTAAAAACAATTGAAAAGCGGTTTGGAAAACACCTCAATCAGATATCATGGTTAAATATTGGAGGTGGCCATTTATTTACTGACAAGAATTATAATGTTGATTTATTTATTGAAACAATATTAAAATTTAAACAAAAATATAATCTTGATATTATTGCAGAACCGGGAGGTGCTGTCGGATGGCAAGCCGGCTGTCTGGTTGCTACAATCCAGGACATCGTAAAGGCGAATGGAATAAACACAGCCATGCTGGATGTCTCTTTTGTCGCTCATATGCCCGATTGTCTTGAAATGCCTTATAAACCCAGGGTGCATGGCGCAGAAGATATCTCTTCCGCAAAATTTACTTATCGGCTTGGCGGGAACACCTGTCTTGCTGGTGACTTCATGGGAGAATATGGCTTTGAAAAACCTCTGGAAATAGGAGATAAAATCATATTTGATGATATGATGCATTATACCATGGTAAAATCAACAACCTTCAACGGCGTCAACCTTCCTTCCTTTGGGGTAATTAACACCGAAGGCTCTTTTGATTTGATTAAGGAATTTGGATATGCAGATTATAAATCAAGATTATCCTGAGGCACTACTTCTGAAGAGCTTCATCCAAAAAATCTTTCAACTGATGCATTTGTTCCATACCCAGACGCTGTCCTATTTTACTTATTACAAAAAGTCCAGCCATTAATCCAACACCAACAGGTACTATCCACAATCCGTAAGGCTCCATTTTTAACATCAGTTGCGAAAAGCCAAATATCAATCCCAACATGGTAAGAAACCCAATGAGAGAATAAATAAACACAAACATTGTCCAAACTCCAGGTTTCGGCCCGTACAATCCTCTGATGCGTGATCCGTCATTTGTTGGCTCAATCTCCAGAGATAATTGTGGAGACCAATAGTGTTGCTCGTTATCCGGAATAATCAATACGATATAATCTTTTACAATCTTCCCCTTAATAATTGTGCCTGCTGAATCAAATGATGTCTCTATTTTTTGCTTTACAACTTCCGGGCTCTCAGCAAGCTCTAATCGAAACCTTGGACGAAATACAAGTGTTTTATCCGATTTTTCCATATTTATAATTTTAACTGATGCATAATATTCAATTACTCAAATATATTCAATTTGCCCCCTTTTCTAAACAAATCGGTTCGCAAGGGCTGCAAGTCAATATCTTTAAAATACTTTTTTCTTGACGCTTTGAATATCGAATTAATTATATCTGCATAATTGCCTTCGCCTCTCATCCGCATTCTAAACCTCGAATCATTTACCATTCCAGCTTTTCCCCTTCCCCCTTATTGGTTTTATAAAATCAATGACATAAAAAAAGCGGGATCACCCGCTTTAAAAAATGCTTGTCTTTAAAATTACATATTTTCAATGTTACTTAAAATAGCTGCGCCAAAAACCATCATAATAACTGCATAAATTGCAATCATTATTGCTGCTAACACCAGGGCCCCTTTCGCAAAATTTGCTTTGTTAGCATTGCTTCCACTTCCAAAACCCCACACAAAAAGCATGATTAATCCAATAATGGGAAGCCCTGTTATGAATAGTGTAATTGCCCAGTCCTTTACACTCATCACATTGGCATTGTTAGTTTGATCTTCCATAATAATTTTTTTAGTGATTTAGATTTTAAATAATAATTAGAAATAAATATAGAAAAATAAATGGTTAATTAGCCATGGCATTTGACAATCTAACAATAATTAAAATTGTATAAGCTTCAGCCCTTGTTGGTGTTGTCACCAACAAGTAATTTTCCTTAAACCAACTAAAACATAGATTTAGTGCATCTTTTTTGTTGGCCACAAGACCAACAAAGGAATCTTTCTATTAAAATATTCTACCTAAATCCACACTT
>CAYREN010000546.1:0-3274 GCA_964423255.1 uncultured Roseivirgaceae bacterium
GACAAATCACTCATATCGGACCAACTTTCGAGGCGGTAAGCCAATTTACGATTCAGTGCCGCCTTATCAATTGGTTGGTGGTTTGCCCATGCGCAATGGCACGGATATTTTTCTGGCGATATTAGGAAATGATGGCTCAATCCTCAAAGGTGCAACTTTTATTGGGGGCAATTCCAATGATGGGATAATGGAAAAGTTTCATCCGCTCACTAAAAATTATGGAGATCAGTTTAGGGGTGAGGTAATCGTTGATGATCAGGATAACATTTATGTTGCCTCTAATACCAGCTCAACTGATTTTCCCATTTTAAATGGCCCGCAAATACTTTATGGTGGAGATGTCAATGATGGAGTAATGATGAAATTTAATAAAAACCTCTCAGATCTCCTGTGGAGTACTTATGTTGGCGGCAGTGGAATGGATGCTCTTTTTTCTATAAAGGTAGATACTGATGGAAATGTATTTGCCTCTGGAGGTAGCAACAGTGTAGATTTTCCAGTGACTCCCGGCGCAATTAAAACAGAAAAAACATCGAAGGACGATATTGATGGTATAATTGTAAAACTAAGTAGCGATGGTACAAAACTATTGAGATCAACTTTTGTAGGAACACCAAATTACGATCAGGCATATTTTTTAGAGCTGGATTCTTCAAATAATGTATATGTGCTGGGGCAAACACAAGGAAATTACCCTGTATCAGATGGCGTTTATTCCAATCCTAATGGTGGGCAATTTATTCACAAGTTAGGTAATGAGTTGGACACAAGTTACTTTTCTACAGTAATTGGATCTGGTTCTGGCTCTCCTGATTTTTCTCCTACAGCCTTTTTGGTAAATGAATGTGAAAATATATTTGTCAGTGGATGGGGAGGCACTTTAAACCATCCCCTTTTTGGGTATATCGGCGGCAGTACTTTTGGTTTGCCGGTTACTGATCATGCATTCCAAACGGAAACGGATGGCACAGATTTCTATTTGATGGTATTATTGCAAGATGCAAAGCAATTACTATACGGGACATATTTTGGTGAAATGAATGGTCGTGGTGAGCATGTCGATGGTGGTACGAGCAGGTTTGACAAAAAAGGAATTGTCTATCAATCGGTATGTGGAGGGTGTGGCGGAAGCAGTGGCTTTCCAACCTGGCCACCGGATGTTTGGTCCAGAACTAACAATAGCCCTAATTGCAACAATGCAGCTTTCAAATTTGATCTTGCCTCGTTGCTGGCCAAATTTGAGACAGATACTAAAGATTTTTCTAATCGCGGCATCCGCCAGGGTTGCTATCCTGTTTCACTTGTATTTTTGAACGAGAGCCTTGGAGGAGAAAATTTCTATTGGGATTTTGGCGAAGGGACAACAACCGACCAGGAAGATAGCATCACGATCACTTATGATAAACCCGGAAAATATCCAGTTGTGCTCACCGCAACAGATATCAACACCTGCTTGAGAGTTAGCGAAGCAAGGGGTGTCATTACTGTTCATGATTTTAATTTCAGCATTATGCCCGACGACTCTATTTGCGCTGGAGAAAGTATAACATTGGCAGCAGATGGTGGAGTCCTCTATGATTGGAAGCCCAGTAAAAACCTTCAAAACCCCAATACCTCCAGACCTATCGCCACCCCGGATACTACTACAATTTATTCTGTGAAAATCAAGGATAGCAATGGGTGCAAAGGTGCAGACTCCTTAGAAATAAAGGTTATTTCCAAGGTAATTGCCAATTTTGATTTTATTAAAGACTATGATTGTTTTGAAACACCAGTATTGACATTTACCAACAACTCGGAAAATGCGAGCAAGTTTCAGTGGGATTTTGGTGATGGGACAACAACTGACGAATTCGAACCTACTCATCAATACAACGCATCTGACTCTTTGAAACAATACAATATTACACTTACTGCCGGTGAATCATTTTGCAATAATCAGTTGAGTCTTCCTGTCAAATCTGTAAGTACATTCGTACCGAATTTTATATCTCCGAATGGTGACGGCAAAAATGATGTTTTCAAAATTATTACTGATAGTGAAATTGATATAAAAATTCATAATCGGTGGGGAAAGGAAGTGTTCAGTGCTGATAATTACCAAAATAATTGGCAGGCTGGTGATCTCGCTTCAGGAGTATATTTTTACGAAATAATACTTGGCGATAAAAATACCAGATGTAATGGATGGATTCAGGTTATGCGCTAATTGAATTATAAAATCGCTTTATTTGTATTATTATTTAATAAATCACAGCTATTTATTTTTTTAGGTGAGGAAAGGGAAAAACATTTCGATAAAGTGTTCACTAATTTTATTAGCATTTTTAGTGTTGAGAACTCCAGCAATTGGGGGCTCAAATGAAGAATACACAATTGTAGAAAAAGATCATAAAAAAGGGATGATCAATAAAAAAGGCCGTGTGCTTATTCCGATTGAATATGATGATCTGGGATGGACGAATGGTGGTTCCAGATTGCTTGAAAATGTAATTGGATTTAAAAAAGATGGTCTCTGGGGTATATTGAATACGAAAAATGAAAAAGTTACCGAACCAATATATCACTCACTCACACGCTTCAATGACAATTGGATAGTAGCATCCAAAAAACTTCCCTATAATTCTAATATTGTTTTTGGTGTCATCAATGCAAAGGGAAACGCCGAAATCGCTTTCAAATATCAAAAACTTATAGTTCACCAAAATCAGATGATTGCCTCTATTAACCAAGATGGAAAATTTCTTTATGGGTTATTGGATGATAAGGCAAAACCTTTGTTACCAATCAGATATGACAATGTTGAGGTACTTACAGAAAATCTATATGAACTTACCAATAATGATTTCGTAGCTGTTTTTAATAGCGATGGAGAAAGTATTACAAAATTTACGCTTGATAGCGTCAATATAATTAAACCTGGTTTTGTGCTTACGTTTCAAAATGGAAAAAGAGGACTCATCACAGAAGATGGCAATGTTGTCTTACCACCAGAATACAAAGATATTAAAATCGAAGAAGGTAAAATCAAGGCTCAGAAATTTCCAATTTGGCAGTCATTTGATAATACAAATCATCTATTGTCAACCTATGCTTATGATGATATGGAACCAAAGGGTCAGGGATTGTACAAAGTAACAGTTGGAGAGGCTCAAGCATTAATTCAGCAATCCGATAGCTTAATGACCCCCTTTTCTGATTTTGAAATTCAAGATCAGTTTGGGTCATGGATATCTGTTGAAAAGAATGATAAAAGTGGGGTTTATCATTTTGA
>CAYREN010000547.1:0-3268 GCA_964423255.1 uncultured Roseivirgaceae bacterium
GAATTTGGATTTGTAATTACGAAGAGTTTAAAGGTCTTTGTGCAGTATTAAGAGAGTCCATTGTACAATTAAGTACAGCAATCAGTTCTCAAGAAAACAAAGGGGACAAAATGGAAATGCTCTACACTTTTCTTACAGGAAACACTTTTAGAATGCAAGTAGAAGCAATTGTTGAGGGCTTTACACAAATGAAATCTGATTTAGAAAGTGAGAAACGTTCTATACAACGAATTTGGAAACAAAGAGATAAACAGATTGAAAAAGTTATTACTAATACGATTGATATGTATGGTTCTATTAAGGGAATTGCTGGAAATGCCATACAGTCTGTAAAAGCTTTAGAATTACCCGGTGCTGATGAGGATGAGAACGAGCAAAATCAATTAGAGTTAGAAAAAATTTAATATGGGGAAATCAGAAATACTATTATACCAAACCGAAGATGGTCAAACCAAAATTCAAACTCGATTAGAGAATGAAACCGTTTGGCTTACCCAGGCTCAAATGTCAGCACTTTTTGGAAAGGGGAGAAGCACCATAACAGAACATATCAACAACCTTTTTAAAGAAGGAGAATTAGACGAAAGTGTGGTATGTCGGAATTTCCGACACACCACTCAACACGGTGCTATCGAAGGAAAAACACAAGAAAAGGCTGTTAAGTATTACAACTTAGATGTTATTATATCGGTTGGTTATCGTGTAAAAAGTATTCAAGGAACAAAATTCAGGCAATGGGCTACCGCCCGTTTACGAGAGTATATTGTAAAAGGCTTTACAATGAATGATGACTTGCTAAAAGAAGCAGGAGGAGGTAATTATTTTGATGAATTACTGGCTCGTATTAGAGATATTCGCTCATCAGAAAAAGTATTTTGGCGAAAAGTATTAGACATTTATGCTACAAGTGCAGATTATGATGCAAAAGCAGAAGTATCGTTACTATTCTTTAAAACTATCCAAAACAAAATGCACTGGGCAGCTCACGGAAATACCGCAGCAGAAATTGTTTACGAAAGAGCAAATGCCAATCAACCATTTTTAGGATTAACAAACTTCAAAGGAGATAAGCCAACAAAAAAAGAAACTGAAATAGCCAAAAACTACTTGCAGCAAGATGAATTAGACATTTTAAATAGAATGGTTACGGCATATTTAGAAGTAGCTGAATTACAAGCATTAAACCGTAAGGCAATGTATATGAATGATTGGTCTGGTCGTTTAGATGATTTTTTAACAATGACTGGAAATAACATTTTGGAAAATGCAGGTAAAGTCAGCCATCTAAAAGCATTAGATAAGGCACATACAGAATACGAGAAATATAAAGAGCAAATTAAAAACGAATTGTCTAACGTAGAAAAAGACTTTATTAAGCAAATTGATACTACAACTAAAAAGCTTAAAAAGAAGAAATAGAATCAATGCAAATCCATTCCTAACAATTGTTATATAATATATATTATGTTAAATAGAAACTAAGGCATACCTCTGTACTATTTCATATCATTATTTAATATCCCCTCTTTTGTCCAGTACTTTTCCATGTTAATATTCATATTAATAATAATATTTATTACTTTTCATCCTAATAAGGTTTATGGTTTCATTTACTCCAATTACATTTAATTGTCTATTTAATAATTGAGTTTGATCAAAACATACATTTTATCCAATGATATTTTATTAACTTAATAATTCCTTTATTTTCTAACAACTACCTTCTAACTAACAAAACCATGAAAACTAATCTAAAATCAACAGCATTAATATTGCTCATTGGGATATTAATGAACTCTGCATGCAAAACAAATTTACTGGTATTGGACGATGTGTTGCCAAGTGCCAAACAGCAAGACTTTAATGTGTCTTTTAAACAATCATCCCTCACCGATTTTGCTTTAATCCTCAATCTCACTTATAAAATAAGGAATCCTTATAAAAAAGACCTGCCCGTCCCCGATCATACTATGGGCATATTTATCGATGGCAAAAACCTGGGCCTGGCCGTAGAGCACATTGCGGTTTCAATTCCTGCCAACTCATCCAAAGAAATGAAATATGAGTTTAATTTAAACTCTGAATTGTTGAAAAGCCTCATGGGTAAAAACAATGAAATAACCTTTCATTCTTCCATTGAGCTTGATCTTACCGATTTTACCAGTATGTTGCCCAATTATCAATTGACCGTTACTGAAGATTTTGACATTGAAACCTCAAAATTTAAACCACTGATTAATAACCTGATTGAAAAGAAAATAGGCAAATACAATTTTGAAATGGAACATTCAACTCATGTAAAAATCCCTGCCCTACCTACTATTTCAGCATCATCAGATCCTATAGAAATTACACTGCTTGGTGAGGGAATAGATTTTATAAATCCCAATGCAATCAAAGAGGCTTTAATTCCTTTTGGAGACCTCCTGATCAACGGTGAGCTGGATGGACTTAAAGACCCTTTTATCAGCGCTGTAGTAAACTCAAAAGTTACAATCCCTACTCCTACATTATTGGAATGGGATAAGACTGTTGAAATAAAAATGGAAACACAGGTGATTAATTTATTGAAACCGGTGATACCCGGTATCGAGAATAAATGGGAAGACACAAAATCATTATTATATCAGGATGTCACCATTCCTGTCACTTCGTATTTTGTCGATAATTTTCTTGACCCCTATGTCGATTCTAATGCATCTGCCAACTGGGATATATTCCAGGATGGATATAATCAATTGAAAACGACTGTTTTACCCAATGAGATTCCAGGTCCACAAACAACAGGATTTGAAATCGCTATTCCATTTACATTTAAGAATAATAATGAATTTCCTATCAACATTCCTGTTTTCAGATCAAGCGTGTTTATTACTGACGGGAGGCAACCATTTACTATTTATATAAAACCCAAGAGTGTTGCTGAATTGCCATTGGGGCAGGTTCCGGCCAACTTGGCAACAATCGAAGCCAAAACTGCAGAGACTTTATATGTGATCTTTTCTTTCAATATGGAAGACTTCAATCAGGGTATTTATAGTTTATTTTCAGGAACTCCTTTTGAGCCAAACTTAAAGGGCGTGATGAGTTATGATTTTGGCTATGGTTCGATGTATGTCGGATATGATCTTATGGGTATGGAGCTGAATTATAAATGATACATTAATTATTGCTTGCAAGAAAACTAAGTTCGTGTCGTCACTGCGAGAATAAACATTTTTTCAAAACGCACATATTTGAATGACGTAAAAAATAAATTAAGTCCCTG
>CAYREN010000548.1:0-3251 GCA_964423255.1 uncultured Roseivirgaceae bacterium
TCGCTGGTATCGCCCCAAGCGTTGTATTAGCAGTAACGTTATTTGGACTTTTCGGATTTCTAAGCTACTGACTAACGTCTTTTAATTTGGCTGTTCTGTTTCTTGCTGTTTCTTGGTTTGTTGATATGGATAAAAGTGAAGTATTTCTCCGCTCAATAACAAAGAAATGGAGCGGCTGATAAAGTATAGGTAAAACTTAATGTTTCTGTAGCTTGTTGACTGGTAAGGTAATGTTTATGGTTGTGAGGGTTGGGTTCGCCGGTATACTGATGGTTGTGAGAATTTGATCTGGGTAATATGCGTCAAAGTGACGTGTTTGGCCGCGTTACTTTGACGGCTATTCAACGTTAGGCAAATGTGAAGAATATGAGTGATATCGACACAAAGACAATTTTAGACACGGTAGAGATAATAAAAGGCATTAAAAATCTTTCCACGCCTACCAATCCATATCTTCCCGTTTATGCTGCGCTCGGTGGCGCATTTATTGGAGCCATTGCCGGAATTATTCCCACGATCATGGCTGATTCTATAAAAGATAGGAAAAAGAAAAAATCGGTTACGCTTAGTTTGTATTCTGAAGTAAAAGCAAACCTAGAGTTATACGAACACCGCAAATACATACTGTATATAAAGAAAATAATTAACAACTTGGAGTCAGGGCAATCTGAAACTCAGACACTTGTAATTGAAGTGTCTGATAATAGGTTTTCTGTATATAACAGCCAGTTAGAAAATGTAGGTGTACTTGATAGTGACATTGCCGTCCTAGTTGTGCGTTTTTATCAAATAATGGAAGGTATAATCCAAGATGTTAAACCCGGTGGGGGGCTTAATATCAGAGGAAGAGGGTTAGAGGAATATCGAGAGCTTCTTTTTCTGACAGAGGTTGCATTTGAGGTTGGAAACCAATTTTTGTCTATTGTGGAGAAAAGGTACGGCATTGATAAATAAATTGCCTAACAATGGCAATCGAGAGGGAATCCCCGCTACGATTTGCCCCTCATTGCTGACGTTCAAGCTGTAGAAAAACCTTGGTATCTGAATCGGGTGGAAATTTTTCGTGCGGAGAGTCGGCTCAAATGAGAGTTGCAGAGGTAAACAGACCTGGCATTCGCGTAGGAGCGCGTTATTTTGATTAAATTTACGCCGATTTTTTTGCTATGGGTTTTTCTACAGCCTCGTTATCTCTTTGAGATAGGGCGGAGGAATATTTTGGGGAAATTATGGTAAATGTAGAATATTTAGTGGCTTTTAATATAGAGGCTGGTCTTTGCAAAAGCCCAGAATCATTCAAGTCTCTAATTAAATCTAACGACAGAATATCTATTAAGGGAAATAAGATAACCTTTGAAGGTGATACTTTTCCTATAAAAATACACCACGGTGATATACAAGAAGATAAATTAAAATATTTTCACCTGATTATCAGTGCTGAAGAAGAAAATATCAAAATTCTCGGTGACCTATGCAAAGAAATTAGAAAAATTCTCGGAAAAATTTGTGAAGGGAATAGAATACAAACTTTATGGGATGGTATTGGATTCTCACTATGTAAGGCCGCTTATCCAGTTATTTATGAGGTCGAAAATCTATTAAGGAAGCTAATTACCAAGTTTATGCTTTGTAATGTAGGTCTCTCCTGGCACAAAGAGTCTTTGCCAAGCGAAGTTAGAGATTCAATAAAAAGCAAATCCGGAAGAGATAGCGCCACCTGCCTATATGAAGCTGATTTTATTCAACTAGCTAATTTTCTATTCAAGCCATACTCCGATCAGGATATGGGGTTGTTATTCCAACAGGCGAGTGAATTGGGAGCTTCTGATTCAATATCTAAAGAAGATTTAGATAGGTTTATACCCAGATCCAACTGGGATAGATTTTTTTCCGATGTTGTCTCGTGTGAAAAGGGGTTTATCGAAAAACGTTGGGATCGGCTTTACCAACTTCGGTGCATGGTTGCTCATAACAAACAGTTTACTTTTAGGGATTACGACGAAGTAATTGAACTCTCGGGGGAGTTGAAACCAAAATTTGAAGAGGCGTTAGATAACCTTGAAAATGTAGAAGTTCCTCCTGAAGAGAAGGAGCAAGTAGCAGAAAGTATTGCTAGGTCCAGAAGTGAATCCTATAGAAACTTTCTTAAAGACTGGAATGATACTTGTAAATCTATAGCCAAAATTTCCAAATTTGATATTCTTAGTCTTAAATACGAAATTCCTGAGCGCACAAAGCTTATATCTGACATGTTAATAGATAAAAACTTAATAAATAAGTCAGTTGTAAGGCATTTAGAAAACATTGAGGAGCTGAGAAATAGCCTTGTGCATGATATTAATATAAAAATACCAGACAACGTCCTTGATAAAAATATTATGTATTTAGATTCTTTAAGAGATGATATTGAGTTAAAAATCAATTCACCTATTCCAGAAGAAGTAGCCAAAAACGATATTGAAGATGCTGAGAAAAATGAATGATTAATAAACAAGGCACCCATATTAGATGAAATATTAAAAATATGGGTTGCCCATTGAATTTTTTAGATTTTTTTGGCTATAGGCCCTAAGGTGGGCGTCTTGTTTTCTTTCGGTGTATAAATGCTTAGATGTTATGTGCTAAATAAACAATGAGACAATTCAGGATAAAAGTTCTACCTGCTATGGGTGACTCATATGGAAAATGGGAAGTAGTAAATTTATGCGATTTCCTTGTAAGGCACTCACCGCATTTATCAATGCATGTGTCATGTACAAAGCAGTTTCCTCCATTGCATATATTAAATGAAGAGCTGCTTTCTGGTGGCGCTGATCGAGGAATGAGCGGCGGTTGCTTTTGGAAGCCATTTAAAATATCAGAAGAGGAATACGAAGAATTCCGTGAGGAAATGATTACGTCACCGAACTACAACCTTGAATATGATTATAATCTTGAAGATCGTAAAACTATTAAAAAGTGGTGTAGTGCAGTTATTTCTCATCATAATCCGAGAAATAAAAATGGCACATAAGGAATTAGGTTAGATCGAAATAAACAAGCGAAATAAACAAGCCACCCATGTTAGATGAAATTTAAAAATATGGGTTACCCATTGAATTTTTAGAGTTTTTTGGCTATAGGTCCTAAGGTGGGTGTTTTGTTTTCTTTCAAATGAGTCGGAAAAGGAATAATTATGACAACATCTTGCGACACCAATACTGTCACTATATTTTGGACATTTAGCGGTATTATTGTAGGCTGCGCTTTCACTT
>CAYREN010000549.1:0-3221 GCA_964423255.1 uncultured Roseivirgaceae bacterium
TCGGAAGTATCCTCCACTGCAAATAAGTCAATTATATCTTCTTTATTGTCATTGGAGTTCATTCCAACAAGATAGAGATTATTGGAAAGATCCTGAATAAAATTGATGTTTTGGTACGACAGCCAATTATCGTCAACCCATCCTGTTTTATCCATTTTTTCTGCATTTAAAGAATGTGCCAATTCCATTGTGGCTCCTTTACTACCCAAACTTTTTTTATTCATCTTATAAATATCAAGATGCTTAGTGTCCCAATCTCCAACCACCACCAATACGTTACCACCTATTATAGTTATCCCCACACAACCCGCAGTAGATCTTTTATATGTTCCAGATCGTATTATACTTAACAATGGCTCCTCGGGTGGTTTTTCAGGATTATCCAGCTTGAAAATGAATACTTTTGACTGATTTTTAGCATTATTATCTTCAATACCGATAGCCATAAGATTATTATAAATCTGGAAACCTCCGGCATGTTTAAATGGTTTTTTTAGAATTCTGTTTATTGAAATAACTTGGTTTTTCTTTCCAATTTTGATTATGGAATAGTATGAATAGGAATCCGAGCTCCCCGATAAAACATAATATTCATTTCGCTTGTATTCTATAAATTGAACACCCTGTAAATGTCCTCCTTGATTATTTATCTCTAAGGCATTATTGAAGGAAGTTGAAGTTGGAATTGATTTAATCTCTTCAAACAAAGAAATTATGTGTTTTTCAGATTGGCTATGAAATTGAGCATATGATAGGCCAGGCATTGATAACAAGAAAATAAAAAAACGAGCGTATTTATTGTTCATTAGATAATTGATTTACTACAAGATAGTAACTTTAATCCTAATCATTTTTCAACCTACAATTATTCTGAAAAGTCAATAGCTTTTTAGTCTATATCAAAATACAAAGTTTAGTGTAATGTCGAAGGATTTTATTAAAATAGTATTCTATGTATTACCATTTTAGCCATTTATATATATCTTCGTTATGACACTAATTTCCTATGGGTGTATAAAACATTACTAAACCACATGCAGTCAACTTCACCTCTTTACACAGAGGATCACTTCAATAATATTATGAAAGTAATCCACATCCAGGAGGTGGCTAAAAAAGAAATCATTTATAAAGAAGGCGAAATTTGTAAGTATGGCTCCTTCGTTTTTAAAGGATGTTTCCGTTATTACAAAACGAATATGGAAGGTGAAGAATATGTATCGCTATTTGCATTTGAAGATTATTGGATAGGTGACCTAAATAGTATGATAAACGGCCAACCTACTAAAATGAGTTTACAGGCCCTGGAAAAATCGACATTGATGTCAATAAATGCAGAGGACCATGAAAATCTTTTGAAAAATTGTCCGGGATTTGCAGAGGTGACGCGCATCAAAAGAGCCAAGGCTTATGAATCTGCTATGGAACATTCCTTTGATGTAAACGAATCTGCTGAAATTCGTTACCGAAAGTTACTCAAACAATATCCTACATTATCTCAAAGAGTCGCATTATACCACATCGCTTCCTTCCTCGGAATTACACCTGAATCGCTAAGCAGAATTCGTAAGAATATTTACTGATATCTCTTTTCTTATCATAGATCAATTTTTTAAAATCACTTCTTACCAAACGTCAAGTTATATCTGCTATTCTCATCCTAAGTTTGTGGTGTTCTAATTATATAACCTAAAAAACTAATCATGGAAACAAAAGAAAGAAAAGTCGTTCAAACTAGTGTAAGCGTCATCCACGAGGTAAAAGATTTTGAAAAATGGCATACTATTTATTTAGAAAAATCTAATGCTGATGCCCGCATTGGCGTGCTCAGAAATATTGATAATCCTAACTATCTATTTATAGGAGAAAAAACTGATAGTCATGATTCAGCAAAAGAATTTTTCAGTTCTGAAGATTTGAAAGCTGCTATGCAAGCCGGTGGAGTTATTTCTAAGCCTGAGATCAGATACTTAAACTTATTTTACTTTGATGCTCTGCGCAATGAATCTGTTTACAGAGTCTCTATTTCACATGAGGTTGCCAATTTCGAAGCCTGGAAAGTGATATTTGATAGCGATGAAGATCGGCGAAAAGAAAATGGATTGACACTCACAGGTTTAGCAACAGTAGAAGATAATCCTGCTGAGGTTTTTGTAGTCTTTGCATCAGATGATATTGAATCTGCAAAAGCTTATATCAACAATCCGGTACTGAAGGATTTAATGGCTCAGGCAGGCGTGGTATCTGCTCCTGAAATAAATTTTTGGAAACGATTTTAAATACAAATGATATCATGGCAAATAAAATATTAATAACTGGAGCAACGGGAAATACAGGATCTGTATTGGTCCCTATATTACTAGCCGATGGACATGACGTTCGCATATTCGCAAGAAATAAAGAAAAAGCCCAGGCATACGAGGATGCCGGAGCAGAAGTGATTATCGGAGATCTAGATAACGCATCGTCTATCGATGAAGCCGTTAGAGAAATAGATAAAATATACCTTTTGACATGGAATGGCCCAACTCAGGAGCAACAATGCGACAATGTTTTGGCTGCCATAGATCGAGTAGGAGGAAATCCCCATATTGCCAGGCATAGTGCTTTTGGTTCAGATAAATCCCGGCTCATAACTCAAATAAATAATATTGATGAAAAAATCAAAACCTCAGGGCATCCATGGACAATATTGAGACCAACATTTTTTATGCAAAATATCATGATGGCAGCTCAAACAATAGCAAGTGATGGCATGATATATTGGGACTGGGCCGAAGGCAAAGCAGGCATGATTGATGTTCGTGATATTGCCGATAGTGCTTTCGCTATTCTGACAGGGAAAGGTCATGAAGGGAAAAGTTACATTCTTACTGGACCTGAATCAGTCTCCTTTCATCATGTAGCTTCTGTTTTTTCAGAAGTATTGGGCAAAGAGGTGAAGTATATGGCTGTTCCATTTGAAGCTTCAAAACAAAGCATGATGCAAATGGGATTTCTCGAGTGGATCGTTGATGGCTATGTGGAATTATCAATGGGTTTTAGTGAAAATTTCGCTGACCGGGTAACTGATAATGTAGAGAAGATTACAGGTCATCCTGCCAGATCCATCAAAACGTTTGTCTCTGATTTTAATGCAGTATTTGGGGACAAACCTATTCACGCATGATATTTAATATTTATTGAATTACTCTTTCTTTATGGTAATTATTATAACTATA
>CAYREN010000550.1:0-3195 GCA_964423255.1 uncultured Roseivirgaceae bacterium
TGCTTGGGCTGGGATGCCCAAAACAAGCTTTCGCAAAAATAGCGACTCCCCGGTAAGAGAGCTTGCTGAGTTTATTTCACTTCTGAGGTACAGAGTACCCGCATTTGCCGCGCATATTGAAACTAGCCACAGAAAAATTGTTTTAGATTCTTTCAAAATTATGTATCAAGCCGGAACGTTGGGTACCCCACCTGAAGCACTCCGGAAAATGTTCGAGACCAAAGGAATAGACGACACTCTCAACATCAAAATATCAAACTGGAAAATTGTACAACAAATGCTTGAAATAGGGCTTTCGTCTGAAAGCATCAATTTGTTGTCGCAGCTTAACTATCAAATCTACTACACAGATAAGCCAGATGCATTTGTTACCAGTGACAATCCTGTTGCACTATATCACCCGAATTATGACGATATAAAGCCATATGGAGTAGGGTTGGCTATCAAAGGAGTGGAAGTTACATTGCCACTCAGCTCAAATATCTTAATTGCTGCAGGATTTCATCTAGAACCAGGGGTGTACTTAGCTAATCACGCACAAGTGATTGAATTCAACCGTAGAACAATAACAATGAGTGAAGACTATGTATTTTCTAGCGAAATTAAAGATGAGTTAAAAAAACAGATAGAGAATCAGCATAATGTCTTTGCTGGTTTTACCGTTGACAACCTATACCACGGCGACGGTAGCGTGCATATATTAAGGTTTATACCTGTACATTGATTGCTAACAAGGCAAATTCATTCGGACGGCATAAAGCGCCGCTCGTTCCTCGCTCTGCTTTTTTCCGCCGGTGATTTGCGACGTTAGGGTCTTCAATACGTTCGGCATAAGGAAGTAAATGAAATTAGAAGAACACATATTTCAATCTAAATCATTTATTGAGTTGATTGATGAGGCTGTTGATTTTATGGTGAATACACCAATGGAATCATTACCGCCAGAAGATAAGTTTGCTGGAGGTGGTGTATATGCTCTTTACTACAAAGGAGATTTTTCTTTATATAAGAAAATCTATCACAAAAACCCTGATTTACCAATATATGTGGGTAAAGCGGTTTTACCTGGATGGCGACAAGGTAGAGGAACTACAAAAGAAGATAATCCTGCTCTGTATAGACGATTAAATGAACATTCAAAAAGTATAATTTCTGTAAATAACCTTGAACTTAAAGATTTTTCATGTAGGTTTGTTGTGCTCAAGTCTCAAGAGGCAGACTTAATTGGTACTGTAGAGGCAGGAATGACTAGAAAGTTTAGTCCTTTATGGAACTCACATATTGACGGTTTTGGTAATCATGATCCTGGCAAAGGCAGGTATGAGCAAGCTAAATCTGAATGGGATGTTTTGCACCCTGGTAGAGTGTGGGCTGATCGATTAAAAGGTATTTCACCAATTGGTAATAAAATTGAAGAAAAAATAGGATTCTATTATGTCAATAAATCATCTTAGGTCTGTAGAGCTCTTTTCAGGAGCAGGAGGTCTAGCACTTGGAATGGCTAAAAGTGGTTTTCAACATGAAATGCTTGTTGAACTTAATCGAGATGCAATAGACACTTTAATTAGGAATCATGATGAAGGCCAAGCCCAAATAAAAGATTGTAATATTAAGCATGATGATATAAAAAATATTTCTTTTGAAGGATATAAAGGGCGTATTTCAGTTGTTGCAGGAGGCCCGCCATGTCAGCCTTTTTCATTAGGTGGGAAGCACAAAGCATTCAATGATCATCGTGATCTGTTTCCTCAAGCTGTGCGAGCAGTAAGAGAGGCTCAACCAGAGTCTTTTATTTTTGAAAACGTAAAAGGTCTTTTGCGAAAAAATTTTAGTGCTTACTTTGGATACATAATCTTACAGCTCACATATCCAAATATGATCAAAGATGACGAAGAGAGCTGGGAGAGTCACCTTTCACGTCTTGAAGAAATTCACACAAAAGGGAATTATCAAGAATTAAAATATAATGTCGTTTTTAGATTATTAAATGCAGCTGATTATGGTGTTCCTCAAAGAAGAGAACGTGTTTTTATTGTCGGTTTTCGTAGTGACCTTGGTGTTGAGTGGAGCTTCCCTAAAGCAACGCATTCACAAGATGCTTTGTTATGGGATCAATGGGGAACAGGTGATTATTGGAAACGTCTTAATGTCCCAAAATCAGAACGACCAGTTGTAAATGAAACTATTAAGAAGTTGTCTTCAAAACTTTACAACAGGTATTGTTTGTTCCAACCAGAAGAAAAACCTTGGGTTACAGTTCGAGAGGTTATCAGTGATCTACCATGTCCAAAGAGTAATAATGGATTTAATAATCATGAATTTAAGGATGGTGCAAAATCATATCCAGGGCATACAGGAAGTCCAATTGATGAGCCATCAAAAACGCTAAAAGCTGGGGATCATGGTGTTCCTGGAGGGGAAAATATGATCCGTTTTAATAATGGGTCAATTAGATATTTTACTGTAAGAGAAGCTGCACGAATACAAACATTCCCTGACGATTATCATATATCTGGAGCATGGGGTGAATGCATGAGACAAATTGGAAATGCAGTTCCTGTCAGGCTGGCCGAAATTGTTGCAAAAAGTGTTTATTCAGCATTGCCCCTAACCAATGCTTACACTCGGAAAAAATAAAGCTACGTCGCTACCGCTCCTCCGCTTTATTTTTCCGGTGAAGCAGGCGTTATTTTCTCGAGCATTCTGATGGTTGTTCAGCTTTTGTTCAGTTGTAAGAGATTACTATTACTGTGAACATTAGCAATCTTGAGGCAATAGTTATGAAAATTTCAAGAACTTTCATTATAGTAGCGATCAATGTAACGTTAGTTAGCTTAATCCCTGCCGAATCGGCATTGGCAAGTGCACAGATTGGTATTCATATCGGTGGCATTCACTTTGGCTACGGTCATCATCAACAAAATCACCGTGGTTATGGTTACAACCAGGACTATTATCGTCATGGTTCAGGCCATAACAAACATCATTTCAAGCGCAAGCATTCTTATAGAGGTGGTTATAGTAAGCACCATCAGGGTCATGGAAATCATAGTGCTAACTATGGCCATAAATTTAAATCACATAATTCAAACCATGGTTATGGCCATCATTATTATGCAAAAAGGCGAGGGCAGAATCATTATGGTAATGGCTATGCTAAATCAAAGCACCAATATGGCAGACACAATTATGGAC
>CAYREN010000551.1:0-3184 GCA_964423255.1 uncultured Roseivirgaceae bacterium
TAAAAAAGAAAAAACTTTTTTCTGATTTATGTGATTAAAAAAGAGAGATCATTAATAAATAAATAATTATTTTTGCTTATTGCTATAAAAAAACAGACGTTACCATTGAAGTTATTTTCTGGAGGATATGCAAATTAGAATTCTACTAATTCTTTTATACTGTATCAATTTTCAAAATCAAGCTTTTGCTGAAAATTATATTGACAGCCTAGAAACTCGACTAATTCTGGTTGATAATGATGAAAAGCTCTTAATTCTTGATGAAATAATTCCGTATTATTTTAGGAATGAGCCGCTACAAGCGAGTAAAAAAGCTCAAAAACTTTTGAGTCTGGCCAGGCAAGAGAACAATACGGAATATGAAATAAAAGCACAAAGATATATTGGATTATCTAATTCACATCTTACTTCTGATCATGAAAAGGCATTGAATGAGTGCAAGCTCGCAGAATTAAATGCAAAATCTAATGGATTTGTCGAAGAACTAATATTAACCAATTTGGCATTTGCAGACATCTATCATCAGATAGGTGATATTACAAAATCACTTGAATTTCAGATAAAGGCTAGCTATTTGGCAGATAGTATGGGGATAAATCATCTGATTTCCCTGACCTTAAATAATCAAGCACGTTCTTTTATCGAACTCGATGACATTGACAAAGCCGAGCAATGTCTTAAGAGATCATTAAAACTTGCAAAAATTCACGACCTCTCTAATACGTCAGCTGAGACACACCTCATTTTTGGAGAAATGTATGAGAAAAGTTTTAATCATAATCTATCTCTTCAACATTATCGAAAGGCTTTAGATATTTATAAAGCTCTAGGCAAAGACATTCAGGTAGCTATTGCACTTTACAAAATAGGTGATTGCTATCAATCAATGGATATTTTAGATACCGCATTTCAATATCAATTAAATGCACTGTCGATAAGAAATCAAATTAATGACAGAACCGGCCTTGCAGAATCATACAATAAAATTGGCCAAATTTTAATCGAAAGGGGAGAAAACCAGAGAGCCATAAATAATCTAAAACTCGGTTTGAATAATGCAGAATTGGTAAATTCCAATAAACTTATGCAGCAAAGCTTTGATTATTTGTACCAAGCATATTTAGCAGCAAAAAATTATAAAAAGGCCCTAATCTATCAGAATAAGTTTTCGGGAATTAGTGAGCTAATATATGCTGAAGCCAGTAAAAGAAGAATTGAAGAGCTCAACAATAAAAATGAAATCGAAAAACGAGGACAAGAAATTAATACCCTGGAGCAAATCAGAAAGGAAAATGAGCGAAAATTGGCCACAAATAGGAAATCCATAATTTCCCTCGTTTTATTTTTACTTGTTACAATAGCATTATCTATTATTATCATCAAATCTTATGGTGATAAAAAACGATTGAATGATGAATTGCAAAAAATCAACGATCAAGTGTTGGAGCAAAATGAAAAATTGACAGAGCTTAATGGAACCAAAGACAAATTCTTCTCCATCATTGGCCATGATTTAAAAGGCCCCTTAAACTCACTCTCTTCGTTTTCACATTTGCTTATTAATCACACAGCATCATTATCTGAAGAGGAAATTCGCACACTTGCAAGAGAACTGGACAATTCATTAAAAAATTTATTCGAACTATTAGATAATTTGCTGGGATGGGCTCGCTCCCAAACAGGACAAATAGAAATTAAACCAGAGAATTTTCCGATTACAGGTTTAATCAAAGAAAATGTGCAACTCCTTTCGAAAGCTGCAATAAATAAAAAAATTGAAATTGAAATCTTAACTGATGAAGAAATAATGGTTTTTGCAGATAAAAATTCTGTGAGAACCATAATCAGAAACTTACTTTCTAATGCTATTAAGTTTACAAATAGAGAGGGTATTATTTCATTTTCTGTAGATGTATGGCAAAAAGAAGTTGAAATTGGCATTAGAGATTCTGGAGTTGGGATGACCGATGATGATCAGAAAAAAATATTTAATATCAGTACTAAGCACAGCACAATAGGCACCAATCGAGAAAAAGGAACAGGACTCGGGTTGATATTGTGCAAGGAATTTGCAGAAAAAAATCATGGCGGAATATCGGTAGTCAGTGAGGTCGGCGTTGGAACTACATTCAAAATCACACTACCGAAGAGCAGCGTTCATTATATGAAACATGCAGAAGAAATAAGTATTTAGCTTATCTAAAGTCTATTTTTTATATATATTCAATCGGATTAAGTTTTAATTACAATGTCAAAGGACAAACACAAATCTGATTCTAAAGTTAATCTTTCAAATAAAACCTACGAAGAAGAGATTCATAAACTCCAGGAGGAACTGGTGAAACTTCAGGAATGGGTAAAAAAAGAAAAGAAAAAAGTTGTCGTTATTTTTGAAGGTCGAGATGCTGCCGGAAAAGGCGGTGTCATAAGAAGAATCACAGAACGCCTTAGCTCCAGAGTATGCAAAGTGACTGCACTTGGCATACCAACAGAAAAAGAAAAAACCCAGTGGTATTTCCAAAGATATACTCCCCACTTACCTGCAGGAGGTGAAATTGTACTCTTTGACAGAAGTTGGTACAATCGTGCCGGAGTAGAAAAAGTAATGGGATTTTGTACTGAAGAAGAGTATCGGGAATTTTTAAGATCATGCCCACTATTTGAAAATATGCTGGTAAGATCAGGTTTAATATTAATCAAATATTGGTTTTCTGTAAGTGACAAAGTGCAGGAAAAAAGATTTAGTGAACGTATAAATAGCCCATTGAAACGATGGAAATTCAGTCCAATGGATTTAAAATCAAGGGAAAAATGGGAAGCATATTCTAAGGCAAAAGATGAAATGTTTCACTATACAGACACTAGAATATCACCATGGTTTGTGGTTAATGCCGATTCTAAAAAGAAAGCACGGCTAAATTGCATAGCACATTTATTGAGTAAGATACCCTATAAATATAAACCAGAGCCCCCACTTAAACTTCCAAAAATTAAGACTAATTCTGATTATGTTCGTACCCCACTTTACGAACAAACATTTGTGCCTGAGATATATTAGGGCTGTTGATCGATAGATATAAAATTATGCAGTACAAGCATTTATAGTAGAAGCCAAACATGATTTGATATCTTGTAGACTGACATTGAGCCGGAATGATAATCTTTATATTGGCTTATTCAATTT
>CAYREN010000552.1:0-3175 GCA_964423255.1 uncultured Roseivirgaceae bacterium
CCACAAATAACAATCTTTTTTCCCCAAACTCTACGAATGGAAACTTATTTGTCTCATTGTATATTTCTTCATTTAGTGGAATTGGAATTACAAATCCCCTTTTTTTATCTATATATTTTTGACTTAAGTCCATTTCTCCAAATGATGTAAAATGTATCGCACGTGATCTATGAATGATTTTTTTTACCAAAAATTTATAATATATTTTCTTAACAAGACTTCCCTGCTGCATACACCATTCATCAAGCATTCCACATGGTCGCAAGATATATGGTTTTTTTAGGCGAATGCATGTTTTTGCAGCGAAATATGTTGGATATTCCCACACAGTATGAATATGAACTACATCTGTTTTTTCTATTAACTTTATTGCAACTTTCTTAAGCCAAAATGAGTATTTCCACTTTTCAAATTGGCATGGAACTGTAATAATTGTAACACCATTAATGCTAGGTATTTCTACTTCTGCTGAACCTGTAGATAGAATTGAAACAGCATCACCTCTAGAGGCTTGCAAGGTAGATAAAGAAAACACGGCTGATACAGGTCCACCAGTGTTTATATCAAGATCTCGAATTATGTGTAGTATGTTCAAATCACCGATCCGCTGTATAATCATGCTTCACCGAAATCAAATTGAAAAGAGCTAACCAAAAAAGCAACATCGCCAGATTGCCCGGTGAAAATAGCCATGTTTCAAAAATCGCATGCACAAAAGAAGACAATACAACTGCTGCACTTATATGTTTTATATCGACAACTTGTTGATCATCTGAATATTTTCTTATATTAAAAAAACTGGCAATCGACACCGCTCCAATCCAGATTATGGGTATTGCCCCTATAAAACCGAGATGGACTAAATATGACAGGTATGAGTTATGAAAGGTTGCACCCTGATGATTTTCTAAAACACTAGCATGTTTTTCAATCAAAATGGCTTCGGTATCGAATCCAAAACCAAAATATGGACTCTGCTGAATTAAATAAATGGCCAAACCCCAAACCTCATCACGTCCGCTTAGCAGTAAATCATCATTTCTTTGAAATGACTTAAAGTGCGAAGTAAAGTCTTGTATTTCCAACCCAAATAGATAAACAATAAATAGCGACAATGTGAATAAAAGTATCGCTTTTTCAGTGCTTCCCCTCTGCGACAAAAAAATCACCAAGGTTGCAATGCACACACCTATAGCTACTGATCGAGTACCTGTTAATATCATAATGAATATCATCAGCAACAAAATCACTCTAGGACTAGCAAAACTTAATCTTTTATTTCTAATACTCGCTAATAATATTGCCGGATATAGGGGGATAAACATCAGTGCTAAAGTATTAGCATTATCCACCCATCCAGAAAAACGTACCCCACCCTCTCCAACACGGCCTAAATTAAGCCCAAGAAAATAAAAAATTATTGCGCTATAAACAACTAGAATAGAAATAAATAACAAAATTTTATAATAATAATTTCGATTCTCTTTCCGCATGAAATGAACCGAGAGCTTGCTTGCGATGAGAAGAATAACCGCAAAACCAATTAATTTAGAAATACCATTTCCGCCATGAGAATTCATGTATGTCACCGTTGCAGCGTGTAGCAGAAGTAAACCTAATACGAAATAAACACTATTCGGCAATATGTATTCTATGCTGTATTTTTCGACTTTTTTTGAATACAAAAAAATTAATAGAATGAGAACTAATCCCCATTTTGCGGATAGTAAATTTTGGCTTATTATGGGATAAGATGAATTGGAAAGATAGAACACTAGAATGGTTAAAAAAAAGAGTCTAGTTACCAGCATTATCTTCAATAAAAGTAACGGCGCTCAGAAAATTGTCAACAGCATAATCCTGAGCATGAAACAACGCAGATTTCTGTCCTTCAATAGATACCTTCTCTCTGATACTTTCACTCTCTACTAAAATACTCAGTATCTTTGCCAGCTGATTAATATTACCACTTTCGTAAATATAACCGGACACACCATGCTCAATTAAGTCATATGAAGATCCGACCTTGTTGCTTGTTACCACACAGCAACCCGCAGCCAACGCTTCATTGACCACCGCTCCCCAGGGTTCGTGAATAGAAGGCAGCACAAAGATGTCTGCTATTGCCATAAGCTCATAAACATCTTTGGGTTTATTTAACCAAGGTATTTTTTTTATATATGGATTATTTTTTGAAGATTCCTGAATAGGTTTATCCTGCTCTCCTGATCCTACGATAACAAGCATTGCGCTTGGATTTTTACTGCTTGACAATTTTTTAAATGCGGCCACTAATTCTATGGGGTTTTTTGCCAAAATCAGACGTCCAACAAATAAAATAATTACCATCTCTTCATCAAGATTATATTTTTTCCGGATACTTTTTTTTTCATATATTGATTGAGAAGAAATGCAAACTTCTTTGATAGGAAAAATATCGGGGGTATTAGGAAAATGAAAATATGAAATATTTTTACATCCTAGTTTTCGAAAATAATTTTCAGCTTGAGACCCTGTAGGTAAGCCAATTGACATGAAATGGACAATGGGATAAATGATCCTTTTTTTTATCCACCAACGGGGGCCTGACGTAACACTGCAATGTTCATTTGTCTCTGAAACAATGCCAAAAGGAATTTTCTTAATTCTGCAATAGGCAACCGCTAAAAATATAGTCGGATGTGTATATCCAGACATAACAACAACATCTGGCTTAAATGAATGTAATACATTTATAATTTTTAGGTTTATTTTTATGGAAAATGGATTAAGTTGAAAAGGCGGTCTCCATTGAAAACCATCTATTATCTCGAAATTAATACCCTCAAAACTGAGATCCCAAGTTCTCCCTGGCTCTGCATCAGCACAAAAACCTACGCGAAATTCCCCATCACATCTTTCAGCTATTTTTTTGAACACCCCTAACCGGTAAGGCGTTGGAATATCATCAAGATAGAATACCTTCATAATTCACCTACTAACGAGCACTATTTTTTGCAAACTCGGCCTGTAAAAAAATTTATAGATACACATCACCATGAAATTCCTCTAGGATATGCAACGCATATTTTTTTGACCAATGAGTAGTATTACTAGCGAAACAGGGGTTTCTTTTAACGTATATATTAGATGTCGAAAACCATTTCTGCATGGGTAATCCAAAACCTGTTTTTTT
>CAYREN010000553.1:0-3171 GCA_964423255.1 uncultured Roseivirgaceae bacterium
TAGTCCCCATGGGCTTATCAATAAGTTTTTTCAATTCTTTTATTACCAGGTCAACGCTTTTGTATAATTGCTTTTTCTCAGTACCAAAAAATATACTCATTAATCCAACATCATGAAATGCAGCATAACTAGCATCTATCGAATATACATATCCAAATTTTTCTCTCAGTGACAGATTAAGCCGCGAGTTCATTGCCGGGCCTCCCAATAAATTTATTAGTAAGGAAAAAGGAAGTCTATTAGAATTTTGATTACTAAACGCTATTGTCCCAATTCCGCAATGGGCCTGCATGATGTGTTTTTTATCTATTCTAGTTTTAGCAATATAATTTTTAAATTTTACTCTCGATTTAATGGCCTTATGGTTAGGTATGTCATTAAGATATTTTTTAGCCATACGTAACACCTTCGAAAAAGGCAAACTACTTACTGAAGAGAAAATCAAATTTTCAGTATTGAGGTTTTGCCTGACAAAATAAAAGAAATCACTTTGCCGGAATGATTGCACGCTTTCTTTTGTACCTAAAATATTACTTCCAAGAGGATGTGATGTGAATATCAGCTGGTCTATTTCGTCTTGGATGGCATCTTCAGGAGCATCTTGAAATATCGACATTTCTTCAAGAATTACATTCCTTTCCTTATCAATCTGATTTTCGGGAAATATACTATTGAAGGTAATGTCTGTTAATAGATCAAAAGCTTTTTCGGTGTGATCATTGAGTACCGACGCATAAAAACAAATATTTTCTTTGGATGTATAAGCATTTAATTCACCACCAAGTGCATCTAATTTATTAATGATTTGAAATGATCTTCTATTTTTAGTGCCTTTAAAAGCCATGTGCTCCCAAAAATGAGCCAACCCAAGTTGATTGGCATTTTCATCTCTGCTACCGATATCAATGATAAATCCACAATGTGCAATTTTTGAATTTTGAATTTGCTTATGGACAATTCTAATACCATTTTGAAGTGTTAAAATGTTGTAATCCAGCACTATATATTTCTGTAAAATTTTGCAATTCCAATTCCTGATCTCTCTGAAACTGAATTGCAAATATAGATCAATTATTAAAGAAAAAGTTCACTGAAATAATTAGAAAAGTATATTATTGTAATATAATTTAATAGAGTATTCCTGGAATTCGTATTGTGACACGCAGCGACATGATGATTGCCTGCAATTGACAGGACTACTCAATAATTTAAAACATAAGGTGTCCGGAAAAAGATAAATTTAACTTCAATTTAATTTATCATTTCAAGTAAATAATAGAATTTTCGCATAGTATTTTCAAATATCAATTTTAACCATTTATAATTTAATTAAGAAAAATGAAAAAGATGAAATTAACAATGTCTGTTTGTTTAGTTGCTTTCGCACTTGCAACTTTTAGCACTATGTCTATGGCGCAGGATGCTGAAATCAGAAAAAGCCCTCATGCCACTGTGTCCCAAAGAATTGGTGTGGATACTGATATCGAAATTGACTACAGCAGACCTGGGGTCAAAGGAAGAGAAATTTGGGGAGAGTTAGTTCCTTATGGACTTTTCCCAGGTAATAAATATTCTAAAGAAAAACCATTTCCCTGGAGAGCAGGAGCTAATGAAAATACCACTATTGAATTTAATCACGACCTGATCATTGGAGGGAAAAAAGTTGCTGCAGGGAAATATAGTATTCACATGATTGTTTCGAAAAGCAGCATCAAAGTTATGCTAAATGAATCCAACGATGTTTGGGGAAGTTACACGTACGATGCTTCTAAAAATGTACTGGAGGTAAGTGTAACTCCTGTAGCCGATGAGCACATGGAATGGCTTGAATATAGTTTTGATGAATTATCAGATAATAGTACCACCCTCAATCTGCGTTGGGAAAAACTCAGCATTCCAATAAAAATTAAAATAGCCGGATAAACTCAGGCTTTAAAAGAGTAGGAGAGGAGCAGTAAATCTGATATAGATTTACTGCTTTTTATATTTTACGCTTTTATAATCTTGTTAATTTTCAGATGTAAAATGAAATTTAACATCCGGAAAATTTTCTTCCACCATATTCAACCATTGTTTTGTTTCTGCCATGAAAACCTGCTTTCCGTCCTTATCTTTTGCAATGTGCCTGTATTTTGACTTTATAAATTCATCAAGTTTTTTGCTGTTGTCACTGGTGAACCAACAGGCTTTAAAAAAATTCATTTGTCGAAATCTACAAGTGGCTCCATATTCATGCTTTAATCTGTATTGAATCACTTCAAACTGAAGCTGCCCTACTGTACCAACTACTTTTTTTGATCCCATTTCGAAGGTAAATAATTGAGCTACTCCCTCATCCATAAGTTGTCTAAGACCTTTATCCAACTGCTTGCTTTTCATAGCGTCGAGATTTTCCACCTCTCGGAATATTTCAGGAGAAAAGCTGGGGATACCTTTAAAAATCCCATTTTCACCTTCGGTTAATGTGTCTCCGATCTTCAAATTGCCGGTGTCATACAATCCAATGATATCACCGGGAAAGGCCTCATCAATGGTCTCCTTGTTTTGTGCCATGAAGGCCGTTACATTCGAAAAACGAATTTTTTTGTCAAGACGAACATGTAAATAATTTTTCTTACGCTCAAACTTACCCGAACATACTCTCAAGAAGGCAATTCTGTTTCTATGCCTTGGGTCCATATTGGCATGAATTTTAAAGATAAATCCAGTAAATATATTCTCCTCGGGTAAAACATTCCTTATTTCTGTATCTCTGGGTCTAGGAATCGGAGCAATATTTATGAAACAATCCAACAGCTCCTGAACGCCAAAATTATTGACAGCACTGCCAAAAAATACAGGAGCTAATTTACCATCTTGATAATCAGAAATACTAAATTCCGGATATATTCCTTCAATAAGCTCCACATCCTCTCTGAGTTGTGCAGCATCACCTTCACCAACATATTGGTCCAACAATGAAGAGTTGATATCATCAATTTCCACAAAATCATCAAGATCAATTTTTGTTTTACTCGGCGTGAACAGGATAAGTTTTTTATTATAAAGACTATAAACACCCTTAAAACTTTTTCCCATCCCAATTGGCCAACTGAGCGGCCTAACTTTGATAGACAATTTATCTTCTATTTCATCCAATAGTTCATAAGGGTCACGGCCTTCCCTGTCAAG
>CAYREN010000554.1:0-3163 GCA_964423255.1 uncultured Roseivirgaceae bacterium
GATTTTAGCACCGGTACCAGATTGGTGATTTCAGGATTCATCCAGCTCATGTGTGCAGTGAGTAAGGTAACTCCGGTGAGCAATGCAGTGACAGAGAGAATAATGGGTGATTTTTTCATGAATGCAAAGCCTGCCAACATCGTTGCCCATGAAATATAAATCATAGATTCGTATCCATTACTCCACGGGGCATGACCCGCAATATACCACCGCAAACCCAAGCCAATTGTTTGGATGACAAAGGCAAGTATCAAAATAGAAATCAGTACGTTGATGATAATTTTAAATTGAAGTTCTGGCTTGAAAATTTGTACAAAGAAAAATCCAAACAGCACTATTCCGAGCAGCATGTAAACGGGGAATAGTTTCTTAAAGATGTTAAGGTTATTGTAAAATACCTCCAGGCTAATTTTCACTTCAGATGGGACAATTTCTGCCCCTTCTTTGTTCTGGTAAATTTTGATAGTTTCTAAAGCTTTGTTTGCCTCAGCGTAGTTATTTGATTGAAGAGCCACTTTCAATTTTTCGAGATAAGACTCAAACATTATTAATATATTATCAGCATCGGCTTTGTTCATAGATTTTTCTGGATCAGCTGGCGACACCCAGATATTATCCAGGTTATTTGGTAGAGGAAAAATCTTTAATAATGTCCCGGAAAAGGCCATGTAGCAAACGTTAACCCTTTCATCAACATAAATTAATTCTTTGTCAAACATATGGCGCAAAGCAGGTTTTTTAGTGTACGACTTTTCAACATGGGGTTTCAGGATGTATTGACCCTGATTATTAAAAAAATTATTGATAGCTGCATAATTTCCATCAATACCCAGCATTGCTTGAAGTTTGGGATCACCAACTTTTATAATTGGCTTTTGTTGCCATGTCTGAGGATCAAGTATCATTCCTAAAAATACCTGCTCTGGAGTAAGTCCATGATAGCTACTTTTTTTATAAATTTTCATCAGTATTTCATGGGCAATGGTATTTACCGGAATTATCCTTCCTTCTTTCTTTTGAACCAACAACTTACCAAAAGATGAGGCATGCTCCACGCTGATCTCATGATTACTTTGAGCTACGGAATGGTTTGCTCCAAGGACGGTAAACAATATTATACATATGGAAGCGAGCATTTTTTTTCGCTGTTCATGGGTTTCTTTTATTTGCTGAGAGACCCTGCTAAAACGAGTTTTCTTTGTAAAGAATGAGAATATCAAACTTCCAAAAAGCAAAAAATAACCAGCATAGGTAACCATTGTTCCCCAGTAATCATGATTGACAGATAGTACGGTTCCCTTTTCATCTTGATCGTAGGATGACTGGTAAAAACGATATCCTTTGTACTCCAGGATATTATTCATAAAAATTCGGTATGGCTTTTCAATATTGTTTTCTTCATCAATAAGTGTGATTTCACTGGCAAATGAAGAAGGACTCATCGATCCTGGATATCGCTCAAGTTGAAATTCGTTGAGCTTTAAGGAAAATGGCAATTCCCACGTTTGATTGCCAAATTTCATGGATACGTCAATGCCATCAATATTTATAACTTCCCATTCTCCACGCTTCAGAAATACTTCTTTTGAAACGTTTTTATATTCAACATTCATTTTGATAACTGGTGTGCCGGGTTGATTATTGGCTGCCGGCAGATAGGTGATAGAGGCTTTTTCTTGAAAATCATTAATCATCAAATTCAATCCTCGAAATGCAAATAGTTGCTTTGACCTTACCGGTATGAATACATTTTTAGTTAAAGGGATATCATTTGTTTCTTTCTCATTCATATTAATCCTCGAAATTTCTACTGGTGATTTCATAAACAATTCACCTTCGCGAATAATAAAATGAACATGATCTTGATTAGTCGTATCGCCAAAGCTTATTCCAATCCCATTCAAGATCACTGATTTTCCATAATTGATATTAGTATCCACTCTACCGGATGAACCTGCAGTTACAATACTTAAAATCGCATTGCCTTGCTCATCTGGTACAGGAGTGGCTGTGGCATTGGGGAAATAACGTTCAGTGGCGATTTTGAATGCATCATTATTAAAGTCTATTTTTTCATTAAACAGGTTTTTGTTAACAGGTGACACCCAAATTTTCTTACTTATAGTTTTCTTTTTAGAGGTCTTTTCCAGCTGGACATTTACAAATGTATCCATGGAAATATATTGATTGCTAGTTTCCCCTTGTCTGATGTGCATTTGCCCTTCAAACCCAATGTATCTTGTCAGTGCTGCACCAACTATGATAATCACCAATGATACATGGATAATCAGTATGTTCAGTTTACTTTTTCTATACAGCTGTTTGGTAAATATCATTCCCGTAAAATTGACGACCATTAACAACATAATCACTTCAAACCATTTGGCATTGTAAACGAGCATTTTGGCTGTATTTGCATCAAAGTCATTTTCAATGAAAGTGGCATATCCTATTGCTATAGCAAATATGACAAGGAGCATACCCATTAACATACCAGAGAATAAAAACTTAATAATCTTCATATTATAAATGGCAAAGTGGTCCTGGAATAATTTTGTTTACAATAATTGGCATTATCAACTGAAGTAATTATATACTACAAAATTAGATATGAATGATGGAAGTAAACTATGACTTAAGTCGTATTTTGGAATTATTTACGGTGGGGTGTTTTCAGTTATTCTTGCACTTGCCGGATTTATTTTCGTGAACTTCATTCATTATTCCTCCCGATTTTATCGAGATTCTGGGGTCTGTTCGCTATTGGCAACAATTCAAATAGTATAAACCAAAACAATAAAAGGTAAAAGCCTTGTCTTTCTTGCAATTGTTAAAGGAATTTGAAGTTTTTTTTCTATAAAAAGATCACGGCAATGAGCAAACAGACCTCGGAATAAATCAGAGGATTAAGGATGGGGCATCCGTCTGATTTTTATGAAAGGAATTATACAAAAACGCCAATAAAAAATCAGTTAATTTTTTTTATTGGCTTTTCCTGCTTATAGCAAACAAACTACAAATTCCTCATAAAATCAGTAGGATTTGGGAAATGGCAGATTTATTCTTTCAAAGATCGCAGGTAATTGATCACCAACCAGCGGTCTTCTTCATCTCTGATTTTCTTTTCAAAGTTGGGCATTTCATCACGTCCAATGATGGCTTT
>CAYREN010000555.1:0-3141 GCA_964423255.1 uncultured Roseivirgaceae bacterium
TTTAATATGCTATCGTGTTTGGCTAATCAAAATTTAATTCCTGCTGAGTAGTAACTAATAAAAACATATTGACAGGTGAAATATTCACAAAATAATTAAACGTACATGGAAACACTAAAAATATTCAAATGCTTTATTTCATCGCCAGGCGACTGTGAAAAAGAAAGAGAGATTTGCCAAACCGTAATGGATAAAATAAATGTTGGTTTGGCAAAACATCTTGGAATCAATTTTCAACCCTTTATGTGGGAATATGATGTCTTACCTGATATGGGGCAAAATGGACAAGAAATTATTGACGAATATATTAGAAAATCAAATTACGATATTTTCCTTGGAATAATGAAAAATCGCTTTGGTCATCCAACCAAAAAGGCAGGCAGTGGTACTGAGCACGAATTTAATGATGCAATAAAGCGTAAAAAAAATTCAGAAAATTCAATGCCAAGAATTTTGTTCTTTTTCGGCAAGGAGAATGTTGATTTAAATAATCCGAAAATTGATGAGATTTTAGAACAACATAAAAAAGTAAAACAATTTAAGTCAGGAATTAGCGACAAGGGTATTTATATTGACTTTGAATCGATTGATATATTTGAAAAAGCACTAGAAGAAAAACTTAACTTGTTTATTTCTGAATTTTCGCCTCTAAGTAATTCAAATGAGAAAATTAAAGAAGTAGATTTAGTGTTAAAGCGACTCGAAGAAGACTTAAATGAATCTCTTAAAACATACAATGAGAAAAGTCCAATTTGGATTGACCCCATTATAAGCACGAAACGTGAAATTCCAACTAATCCAACAAAAAATGAAGAAAATAGAATTGATTTACAATCGATTATCGAAAAACCAACCAGCATTATAATTAAAGCACCTTCAGAATTTGGTCTTACTTCATTAGCTCATTACTTAAAATTGAATGCTTGGAAAGCGGGTAAAACATTTGTATATATTGATTCTAAGAAAACTAAGAAACATAAGATAGCAAAGGATATTCTTAATGAAGCTCAAAATTATTATTTTAAAACCATCCAAAATATCGATTGTCTAATACTAGATTCTGTTTGTTTTGAAGAACATGGTATTATGCAAATGATAAAAAACATATGTGATGAATATAAAAACATCCCATTAATCCTTCTTAATACTCTCGACAATAATTTCTTTCTTAAGTCTGATGAAGATGATAAAGTTGAAATAAGAAGAGAATTCACTTCATTATATCTACTCCCTTTACCGCAAACAGAGGTTAGAAAAGTTGTAACTTCATATGCAAAATCAAAGTCATTTACTGAAGATAGTGAAACAACTCTAACTAAAGTCACTAAGGATTTAGAAACTTTGAACATGCATAGAACAGTTAAGAACTGTATTTCAATTTTAAGAGCAAGTTCCAATATGGTTGATGATTACAGCCCTATTAACAGAACAAAATTATTAGAAACAATATTAAATGGAGTTTTTCAAGACTACGAATTACCTACGTATCATGACGAAAAGCCAGATGTAAAAGATTGTAGTTTTGTTTTAGGGTTTTTATGTGAGTTATTAGTTTTAAGAAAAGATTTTGAATTTAGTGATAAGTACTTTAAAGAAGAATTAACCACGTTCTGTAATGACAATTACATTACACTCGATTTAAATTATCTTTTAAATGCGTTGAAGGCTAATTCAATAATTGGAAGTACAGGTGCAAATTCTAACTATTTTAAAAATTCTTATTGGGTATTTTATTTTATTGCTCAAAGAATGAATATGAACCAAAAATTTCGTGAAACAATTTACCGTGAGAAAAAATACATCGATTATCCTGAGATAATTGAGTTTTATACTGGAATAGATAGAAATAAGGAAGATGCTCTCATTATACTAAGTAAGGACTTAGAAGACACTTTACAAATAGTGAGGACTAAAGTAAATATTCCGAATGATTTAAATCCATTTAAAGCGATTCAATGGAAGCCTGACATTCCAACTTTGGAGCAAGAAGAAACAAAAATTGGAGATAATGTGATTTCATCAGGCTTGCCTGATGAAGTAAAAGATAAATACGTAGACAAGTATTATAATCAAACTAGACCTTACAATCAAGTTATAAACTCTGTAATGAGAGACTATTCTATTTTAGTTTTAATGCGTCAAATTTCTGCGACTTCAAGGGCATTGAGGAATAGTGATTTCGTTACAGATACGAATCTCAAAAAAGAGTTATTAAATAAAATTACTCAAGGATGGAATGAGATAAATAAATTATTAATTGTATTAGCTCCTTTACTAGCCGACAAGGGGAAAGCTGCATTTGAGGGTGCAAGATTTAATCTATACGAAGACGATTTTAAAATTGATGACCCAATTCAAAAAAGAATGGCTGTATTATTATCCGTGCCATCAAATGTTGTGAAATTTTTTAAAGACGACATATATTCTATTAAGATTGGACCGCTTTTAATAGATAAAGCACTTAACGAATCAAATAGCTTAATTAAACATGAGCTCATGATATTAATTATTGCTGAAAGACCAAAAAAATGGCGCGATATAATTGATAATTATATAGTTAGCCTTGATAAAAATTCTTTTTTCCTTTCAGATACATTAACAGTCCTAAATTTCAATATTGATTACAAAACAACCGAATTAGAAGATGTACAGAAATTAAAAATGTTGGCAAAGAAATGTAGAGCTAAAAACATTTTAAAAAATAACAACCCGGGCATTGGATTAATTAAAAGACTTGACAGATTGGAGAGAGGTTCTAAGTATTAATCAAATTTATAGCCAAACACGTAAATGACAGAAATACCCAATATCATGAATTGTGAGCAGATTTATTGGACAAGAACGCCAGCTGGTAACAACAAATATACGGCATTTGGCAGATAGCACTAAAAATGAAAATGATAGCAATAAATAAAATTAGTCGCAACTTGAAAATGACCGTTCCAAAATGCCAAACGCCGCATATTCAAACCGTTGGCAGTCATACCCATCGGAGGACAGTGGCGGGAGTTCCGGGCTTTTGCGAGCAGCTTGCTATAGGAAGATACGGGTTTCAAAACATGCATTTTTCCCAAGCTGTTAACGTTAAGCAAGCTGCTTAGGACACAGGCAAACCGGAAAGGAAAAGAAGCAGAGCAAGTT
>CAYREN010000556.1:0-3130 GCA_964423255.1 uncultured Roseivirgaceae bacterium
AATAGACTGGGGAGAAACCAATAGTAAGGCGGGGATTAAGCTACTGGCTACTAACCGATATGGATGCGTCTCAGATACTATAATATATCCAGTCAAAATTAATATTCAACTGGATCCGGAGGCACCTTTTGGCCCTGATACGCTTTGCTCAAACGACATCGTCAATATTCCATATAATGCGTATTTTACAAATGTATCTACCTATCAATGGCAAACAGATTTCGGTACAATCTCTAACGGAAATGGCACCAATGAAATTGGTGTTGACTGGCAATCTTATGGAAATGGAAAATTATGGTTTGACCAATTGAGTATTACTGACACCGTGTGCGATGGGACATCAGACACATTACTTGTTTATATTCAAAGAAATCCATCGGAGATTGGTACAATTCTGGTTGATAAAGACACATTTTTATTAGGCGAGCAAATGATGATAAATATAGACGTTGATACGCTCTATCAATTTGCTAACTGGGTATTTGATGATGGTACAACTTATGACACAATAAGTGTTAGTAAAAACCTCAGTTATACATTTCAATGTGAAGGTCTTCATAAAATATCGGTAATTGCCTACGATACAGGAACGATTTGTAGCCAAACAAAGGCATATATCGAAAAAGACATTTACATAAAACCCATAACAATTGAAATTATAAATATTACTGTCTCTCCAGATCAACAAAATGCATTAGAAATTAACTGGTCTCTGGAAAATGCAATTCATTCGACTAAAAAAATATTTTTAAATAAAAGAAAATTAGGAGAAGAATTCTGGCAACAAATAGCCAGCTTAGATGCAGATCAAAGAAAATATGTCGATAAAAACGTGGATATCTATCAGCAATCTTATGAGTATAAACTGGTTTCAAATATCGATTGTGAGAATATAATTGATAGTCCGCCACAACACAGCATAGTATTGTCAGTAGAAAAGGAAGATAATTTGGCCTCGATTTCATGGAATAATTACGAAGGATGGAAAAATGGCGTAAATCACTACGAGGTTTGGATAAGTGTGGATAGTTCGAACTATAAATTACTCGAATCTTCTGCTGATAATCAGATTATTTATACTGACAGCGACAGAGGTTTTAACCATTGCTTCAAAATTATTGCCGTTGAAAAAGACGGCAATAATTCTAACTCGATATCCAATGCTACTTGCGTAGAATTTATACCAAAAATCCATGCGTATAATATCATCACTCCGAACAGCGACAAATTCAATGAAAATTTTACAATCGATAATATTGAGCACTATCCCAATAGTAAATTGAAGCTCATGGACCGCAGTGGTAAAACCATTTATAAATCAACTGGATATAGGAATAATTGGAATGGGAAGATAGCTGGCAAAACTGCTCCATCCGGGACCTATTATTATATTCTTGAGCTGAATGAACCACGAAATGAAATGAAATCTATCAGGGGATATTTTTCGGTGTTGTATTGATTTATTCCCAAAATCAATATTCAGATTTTATAGCATAAACACCAGCCTTATCGTTGTTTCTTGAAACAACGATTAATTTTTTTCCATTATTAAATGAAAGCAATTCCATATCACGAATATCACCACTCAACCATAGTGGTGACAAAATATCGTGTGCCTGAAAAGTGCTGTCAGAATATTGCAACAAGACTCCAAATGATGCATCATTCATACCAATCTGTGGCTTAAAAGGATAAAAGTTTCCAGCTGCAATCACATCAATTTTACCATCACCGTCAAAATCATAATCGATAAAAGCATTGATTCGTGAAAATTGTGCCAGATCTGGCAACTTGTGGAGCATAAGATTTCCATCAACATTTTCAATCCAGCAAGATTCCATGATATAGGCCTGCAATTTAAATGTTTTATCAATCGACTTTTTATCAATTATGTCATCGATAGTTGCATAGGCATAGGATGCATAATTATTAAACTTCTTTCGCAAAGACGGCAATTGCTCCAGAAGCTCATTTCTTGAATGCAACGGATAACTTTTACCTTGGATATAATAACATAAAATCGGATCTACCATTCCATCGTTATCAAAGTCATTTGCATAAAGCTCAATCGGTTCCATGGCAGATGCTCTCAATTGTGAATTCGACCCTGCATTTCCCAACAAATAATCCATGTCTCCATCCCCATCAATATCCATTTGCTTTATCGAAGTCCACCAACCTTCACTTTTATCCAATGATGCAAAGTGTTGTTCAACAAGCTTTCCATTTTCATTTTTAAATACCTTTATACCCATCCATTCTCCAACAACAATTAGGTCGATCCAATTGTCACCATCAATATCAGTCCACTGGGCATCCGTAACCATTCCGATATTTTGCAAAGATTCATTTATTTCTGTTGTAGCATCTACAAATTTTACATTGTTACTTTTTGATTCATTTCTTAAAATGAAACTTTTCGGGTGATAAGGATATTGTGACACTTGATGTCTTCCTCCAACAAACAAATCAATATCTCCATCTTTATCAAAATCTCCAGGAATGACGCAACTTCCGCTGGTAGTCTCGCGAGGTAAGGCACTGGTTATATTACTAAACTGTCCAGCACCATCGTTCTTATATAATCTGTCCTGGTATTGCAGGCTGTTTAATTCAAACATACTTCCTCCACTCACTACATATAAATCAAGGTTACCATCGCCATCTGCATCAAAAAATAGTGGCTTCATATCTTCCAATTTGCCATCCTTTTCCCATGGTTGATTTTTACTTATAGTGAATTTCCCCTTGTCAGTTCCATAATACAATTTACCCGATTGTCCAATGGCTCCTCCAAAAAAAATATCATCGTTACCATCACCATTTACATCTGCGACAGTTAATCTTGCTCCGAGTTTTGACAATTGAAAGTGTAGTAGTTTCTCTCTTTTAAAATCAATAAAATTACTTTCTTCATGTCTAAATTCAATACCCGATCCTTTAGTCACATCCACCAATAAAGCATTGTTTTTAAAATCGATATTACTACCATCAGCCGCTTTTGATTTGGAGTAAGTGACTTCTATAAGTTGATTTGGTACGATACCTTTTGACATTGACAAGCGCCCATCAGGCCACTGCACTTTAAGGGTTTTTATTTGAGCAGAATTACCTATTCCTATTGTTATTA
>CAYREN010000557.1:0-3129 GCA_964423255.1 uncultured Roseivirgaceae bacterium
TGATTTTTTCAAATAACTCCTTCTTGTTTTAACCATTTCTCCGTGCGCTAACAATTATTTTATTAGATTCACAAGATTTTTTTAATCAATGGACTATTGTTAAATCTGCTAATCTAATAAAATAATTATTATGCAAAAGATAAAAGGAGTGCTACTGGAAAAGAAGTATCTTATTCCATTCATGCTGATCACAAGCTTGTTTTCATTATGGGGATTTGCCAATGATATCACCAACCCAATGGTTGCGGCATTCAAGACAGTAATGGAAATATCAACTGCAAAAGCAACATTAGTTCAACTGGCATTTTATGGCGGATATGGAACAATGGCTATTCCCGCAGCATTATTTGCAATGAAATATTCCTATAAAAAAGGCATCCTGCTTGGGCTAATTTTATATGCAATTGGAGCATTACTTTTCTTCCCTGCCGCACAATACGAAATGTTTGGATTTTTTCTAATTTCATTATACATACTGACTTTTGGCCTGGCTTTTTTGGAAACTATTGCTAACCCGTTTATTCTTTCTATGGGAGAAAAATCAACGGCCACGCGCAGACTTAATCTGGCACAATCATTTAATCCATTGGGTTCTATTCTGGGTATGTTCGTTGCCTCCAATGTAATCCTTTCTGCTCTGGATTCTGACAAGAGAGACGGCCTTGGCGAATTGATTTTCCCAACTTTGAGCACAACAGAAAAAGCAGTTATAAGAACACATGATCTGGCTATTATTAGAGACCCATATGTGATATTAGGTTTGGTGGTTCTGGTAATGTTTTTTATTATACTAATTACCAAATTGCCAAAAACAGAACATGCAGAAAAAGTAGATGTCAAAGCATCTTTTTCCCGATTATTTAAAAATAAAAAGTATCTGGAAGGTGTAGTTGCACAGGTATTTTATGTAGCGGCACAAATCATGTGCTGGACATTTATTATTCAATATGCCGATAATTTGGGCATCGACAAATCAACGGCACAAAAATATAATATCGCCGCCATGGCTTTATTTATAGCCAATAGATTCATAAGTACATTACTGATGAAATATGTCAATTCTTCCAGATTGCTTATGTTTTTTGCTATTGGAGGGATTATAACAACAACGGGTGTAATCTTTATTGAAGGTATGCTTGGATTGTATTGTTTGATTGCAACTTCAGCATTTATGTCTTTAATGTTTCCAACTATTTATGGCATTGCTCTTGATGAAATCGGCGAAGATGCCAAACTTGGTGCTGCCGGGTTGGTGATGGCAATAGTGGGAGGAGCACTAATGCCACCAATTCAAGGGGCAATAATTGATTTGGGAACAGTCGGCTTTTTACCAGCAGTTAATTTCTCCTTTATCCTGCCATTTATTTGTTTTATAATTATTGCAATTTATGGATATCGTGCTTATAAATTATATCCGGGAACTGCATAAACAATTGTACGATGAGAATAAAACGATATTGCAAAACCCTCAAACTGGAGGGTAATCCTGATTTAATCGATAGTTATAAAAAAGCCCATGGAATAGGACAAATCTGGCCAGAGATAAAACAAGGCATGATTGAAGTGGGTATCCTGGACATGGAAATATATATCCAGGGAAACACCTTATTTATGATTATGGATACCAATGCAGATTTTGACCATGAATCTGCCATGAAAGAATTGGCCACTAAACCCAGGCAATCTGAATGGGAAACCCATATGTCGCAATTTCAAAAAACATCGACAAATGCTTCTGCAGATGAAAAGTGGCAACTTATGGAACGCATATTTGAACTGGATCAAAAGCAAATATTCCAGGCAATTGACGGACAGGAAAAAGTGTTTTAAATGTTGATAAGATTTACTTATAAATCAAATCTAAGCCAATAGTGCCTCCTAAGTCATCAACATATTTAAATGATTTCAGGTAGTTCAATTGATCCTTGGCGTATACTAACTGACCCTGAATATCCAACTCATCAACAATATTTGAATAATTTTCTTTTTGAATAAAAGCTGTCAAATAATTAATGTGTCTTTCAAATAACGATATGTCTTTATGGCGTTTTGCCTCAAGTCGTGCTTTATACCAATCACTCTCAACAACATGCTCTCTTGCAAACAACCTTCTTATTTTAGGATCATTGATTCCTTTACCTTCAAATTCCCCATAAACCATTACGTAGAGAATGGCTTTAAGGGGTGGTATTGCGGCTTCAATGCTGCCGTCATTAAAATAAGACTTTGCTACTTTTTCATGAGCTTCCGTGACATTTTTTACACCATCAACAAAGGTGGCCTTTCCTTGAACTTCAGGCTTTAGAATTTCTTCACTAAAAACCATATTCGGGTTTTCGAATACCCTACCAAAATAACTTTGAACAAATTTTTGAGTAATTCTATAGCCCAACCTACTTGCCAATATCGTTTCTCCCTCAAATGAAAAATCTTCTAATTTTTCCAGATGATCATTTTGAATCATAGTTTTTGGGTCGAGTTCTTCCGCACTAAGGCGGCTCCAAATTTCAGGGATCAACAGGCTGATGTCATGGTCAACTCTTATGTTTCCAATATATCCTGCAGCTGTAGAAAATGCATCATAACCTGTTAGAATATATGAAAGTAAAGCATTGTTCAAATCAACCACCGAAAAAACTGCATTGAACGGCGCTTTCGTCATCGCTCCCTCCGACCCTACTCCGGTAGTAGAAGGCGACTTTCCTGTCAAACTACTTATAAAATCCATAAACAATTCAGGCAATTCCTGATAATGAATCGGATTGTAAACAGACAATGGTCTTATCCCGACTTCCTCTGCATTGTTTCTTCTTCCTGGCAACACAGCATTTACTGGGTTAAGCACAGGTTTGTCCAATGGAATTTTTCTATATAAACGAGTACCTATTTCTGCAACATATTTACCAACAGGATTAGCAATATCAAGTCTGTCCTGAAGATATCGCACATTCTTGGTTGGTTTTCCTTCAACAATTCTCGCATGCGCTGATGAAACAAAATATTTTTCTTTTTTGTGTTTAGCATATTCTTTAATCAGGGTTTTCATGGGTAAGGAAAACTTATCAAATTCTATGGCATCGTCCATCAATTCAAGGGCATCCTTATTGGATAAGGGTGCAAAGTTTGAAA
>CAYREN010000558.1:0-3128 GCA_964423255.1 uncultured Roseivirgaceae bacterium
CCCTGAATGATGACTTCAAGAGAGTTTTCCTTATTCAATTGATGGGAATATTTCTGAACATTTATGGTATTGTTAACCTGCTTAAATTTTACTTTTGCTTTTTTGGATAATTCCAATAAAAAATCTGATATAATTACACCATTTGAGATATAATTTACCTTGACATCCGATCTTAGTAATTTTTTATCATAAGTAAATTGAAATTCTGATTCTTTTTCAATCGCCTTAAAGCAATCTTTAAGACTGGCATTTTTTAAACTTATGTCTATTTTGACATCTCTTACACTTTGTATCTGTTGAGCTTCTGATCCGGAGGCAATAAGCACACCCAGAAATATCATTTGCAAGACTGAACCAATTAGAACTGCATTCATAATTTTAAACACAATAGGTTTAAATAATAATTTTTTCATAATTTTATAATGTTATAGTAATACATAATTTATAACATGGCCCTTTGATTAGCAGATCTCATGGCCATCTAAGCGGTAATGATTTAATCGTTGCCGCTTTTTTTACCCAGTATCGATTTTTTTCATAGTTTTCACGTTTAGTTAAAATTTATCTTTACAACATCACCTTCTAATTCAAAATAAAAGTTTTCAGCAAAACTCATTGCAGTTAATACATTTGAGAGGTTATAGTTATCAAATATCCCATTATAATTCCATGGCTTATTTGGCGATCCCACAACAATAATATCTACATCGTACCAATCTTGTAGCTTTTGTTTTACCTGGTCCAAAGACGAGTCTTTGAAGTATAAAATTCCATCCTTCCACGCCAAGACTTCCTTAGGATCATATTTACCATCTATTGATAGGCGACTTTCTTTATCTATAAATATAATCTCACCCGGGACTAAGAGTTTCTTCTGGACATTTCCTTTAAAATCTTGCCAATTAATTTTTACACTACCCTCTTTCAAGGCTACAGATATTCGTCCGTTATCATTTGTATTAACATTGAATTTTGTTCCCAGCACTTTAATGATAATAGGGTCTGATTGGATAATAAAAGGCCTCAAAGAATCTTTTGCTACTTCAAAGAACGCCTCTCCTGACAAGGATAAATTTCGCTCGTTCTGTTCTTTAAATGAATCAAGGTATTCTACTTTGGATGAAGAATTGAGCCAGATCCATGTACCGTCTTCCAAATAGATTCTAGATTTTTGCCCCCTCGGATTTGATTTGGCTACTTTGGCTATAGCTATATTATTTTTAGGGTTATCGTACTCACTCTTAAACAATAAAAAGGCAACAGCTAAAAACACTAAAAAAACACTCGCTATTTTCAAAATGGCATTCCAATTAATGACTAAATGCCTTATTTTACCTTCAGATTTTTTGGAATGTGCTTTATCCCATAAGTTTGAAAACTCCTCTTCTGAATTTACAATACCGGGATAGTGAAACTTTGTGTCCCACAAGTCTTCCATGACTTGTGCCTCTTCTGAGTTTTTATTCTTTTCTTTCTTCCATTTCTCAAGAATATTTAATTCTTCGACAGAAATTTCCCCAGATAATGCTTTAATTATGATGTGCGTGATTTTGTTCTTCACTCCAATTATGTTTTGGTATGAAGACTTTGTTAATTAAAAAAATCCCTAGTGAATTACAGAAAAAAAATAAAATGCTTCCAATTGTCTAATTTCTTAACCTTTACATCCCTACTATCAAGATAATCCCTAACAGCCTTTCGTATCGGTTTAACAGCTTCATACATATGAGAATCTACTGTTTTAACTGAAATATCCAATAGATTTGCCACTTCCTTGTATTTTAACCCATCCTCCTTTATCAGCATATAAATTGTGCGCCTTTTAGGAGGCATCTCCTCCATTTTTTTGAGGATAACATCATATAATTCGTTGTTGATAAAAATTTCTTCCGGGGTACTTCTTTCTGGAATTAGATAGTCTTTTACATCTTCAATAGACCGATGGTTAATTGTGCGTTTTATTTTTTTTAAATGAGTAAGCGCCTGATTTTTTACACAAAAGAAAAGATAGTTATCAATATCGTTTGACTTCTCCAATAATTTTGGATTTTTTAATATTTTAAATAACACATCTGATACAACTTCTTGAGTAACAGAGAAATCTCGAACAAAAATTCTGGCAAAGTTGATTAATTTTGGGTAATACAGATCGTAAAACTCTTTAAAAGCTTTCTTGTCCTGATGATGCACATACAAGCGAATGAGGTTCTTGATATGTTCCTTTCCCTTAGACAATTTCTATATTGTATTATTAAATTTTACTAAACTATAGTTTAAAACTAATAGTTAAACTTATTATTACAAAGGAATTTCAATTATTGAGATTAGTAAAGAAGAGAGATTGTGACAGAGAAATCCTGTTCGGATTAACAATCCAAGAATAATTATTTTATTTGAAAATTCCACTAACTATTTTTGGCATCATTACCCAACATGAAACCGGCATAACTATCCTACGGCCTTTAGATTTTTGAATTTAATTACAACTCATCTTCTATCTCTTCCAGCGATTTTCCTTTTGTCTCTGAAATTTTGTAATGTACGAATACAAATCCCAATAAACAGATTAATGCAAACAACCAAAAACTACCTGAGGTATCAATACTATTATTAATTATAGGGAAGAAATAGACTAATACAATATTTGACATCCAAAGTGCAAATGTTGCTATCGCCATAGCAGTGCCTCTATTTTTATTCGGGAACATCTCAGACAACACGACCCACACAACTGGAGCCAATGACATGGCATAAATACCAATAGCAATAAGAATTAGTACAAGCAACATTATGCCTTGCACCTCCATTTTATACATAAAACCTATTATAGTATAAGTTATTGCCAGACCTATTGCACCAAACTTTAGCAATGCTTTTCTACCAATTTTATCAACAAGCATCATAGCCACAATAGTGAAAACCAGATTAACGCTTCCGGTTACAACAACATTTAGCATAGTTTCTGAAACGCTATATCCTGCTGATGCAAAAATTTCTTCTGCATACAGAAATATTACATTAATGCCACACCACTGTTGAAATACTGCCAGAACAATGCCTAAAATAATTAAGGGCATCAAGGGTTTTTTAAACAATTCAATGTTTGAGATTCTTGAAGCAGTTTTATT
>CAYREN010000559.1:0-3124 GCA_964423255.1 uncultured Roseivirgaceae bacterium
AATACATAAATGATATTTTTATTCGCAAATAAATAATTTCTATTAGTATCACTATATATTAATTAATTTATAAAAACTCTGTTTTTGTACCATTTTTAAATGATACAGTTAATAAATTGATCACCTACAATTTTTTGGATAATTAAATAATTATCCAAAAAAACAAAAGGTTTCCATAGACTAATGATGCATTTTTATTTTTTTATTGAATAATATTGTAGTTAAAATAATCACACTTGTGAATATGGATTATAATTAACTTGCTAAAAAAACTAAATCTAATGTGTCTTATATTATTTGCCTTAAATAAAAACCCAAAATACAAACTAGTAATTGCTGCAAATAGAGATGAATTTTTCAATAGACCTACTATAAATGCAGCCTATTGGAAAGAAAATAATTCAATTTTGGGGGGAAGAGATATAAAATCAAAGGGGACTTGGATCGGTATAAATAAAAATGGCCGATTTATTGCCATCACCAATTATAGAGACCCAAAAAATGAATCTCCAAATGCTAAATCCAGAGGTGACCTTTCAAAAATGTTTCTTTTTAATACTGAAAATGTTTCAGATTTTATTACTAATATTTCAAAGTCAAGGACAGAATACAATGGGTTCAATTTGCTATTAAGTGATGATGCATTCAGTTCAATGTATCATTATTCGAATATTTCAAATATCAGTTCAAAAATTGAAAATGGTATTCATGGATTAAGTAATCATTTAATTGATACGCCTTGGCCAAAAATTGAAACAGGTAAAACTGAACTGCGGAAAATTTTAGAATCTGAACCAATCAAATTGGATAACCTCCTGCAAATGCTTAAATCTGACAAAAAAGCTCCAGATGAACTATTGCCAAGTACTGGTATTTCGTATGATCTTGAAAAAAAACTTTCATCTGTATTTATATCAATGAACGGCTATGGGACCAGATGCTCAACAATAATATTGGTAGATAAAGCAAATAATCTTTCGTTTATTGAAGTTTCATATAATGAAAATAAACAAGTCATAGATTACAGAAAACATGAATTGAGTTTAATCTCCTAAATAACCTCAACTACTGATTATACTTTTTTCAATTGTTGGTGGATCTTAAATATATAACCTTAGAAAAAGTCAATTAGGCATTATTTATCAAAGGATTATATAATCGATGCAAGCATAGAGGAATTAAACCCACTGGTAGGATTAAATATTACATGACAATTTTTACGATTCAAAAAGGATCTGTACGGGAATCATATTAATTATTAATTTTGATATATATACAATATGATTTTAAATAAAAGGACATGATTAAAAGACAATTAAACCTTCTGATACAATTGGCCACTATTGATGGGTCATTAGCTCCAAAAGAAAGAAAACTAATTGAACACATAGCCAAAGTAAATAATTTGGATGAAGACCAGATCAAAGAACTTTTAAATAAGCCAGTACAAATTACCGACTTCCAACATCTCACAGAAGACGAAAGGTTTGCAAATTTATATATGGTCATTCAATTGATGAAAATAGATGGTCAAGTTTTTAAATCCGAAATTGTTTTTTGCGAAGAGCTGGCAGAAAAATTGGGGTATAAGAAAAAGGTAGTTGCTGAATTATCAAAAAATATTTATAGTGATCCAAGTATCACAGCAGATCGAGAAATGTTGAGGGCAAAAGCAGCAAAATTTAGGTTATAAATAAATTACTTCATTTATATCTATTTCGAGTTCATTAATTCTTCTATCTCATCAGTTTCTATTGGAATATTATTCATTAAATCTAATATTCCATCATTGGTAATTACCACATCATTTTCGAGACGGATACCTAATTTCTCTTCTCGAATATATATACCAGGTTCAATTGTATATACCATTCCTACTTCCATTTTTCTATTAAGAAGACCGTAATCATGAACGTCTAAACCCAGGTGATGAGAAGTTCCATGCATGAAATACTTTTTATAAGCTGGCCATTTTGGGCCCTGTTTTTTGATATCGGTTTTACTCAAAAGTCGTAATCCAATTAATTCACTCTCCATAATTTTACCGACTTCCTTATGGTATTCCGAAATAATATTACCTGGCATTAACATTTTGGCAGCTTCTCTTTGCACTCTAAGAACTGCATTATAAACAGATTTTTGTCTTGCCGAAAACCTGCCATTAACAGGCACACATCTTGTTAAATCTGCATTATAATTTCCATATTCAGCTCCTATATCCATTAATACTAAATCACCATCTTTACACATATCAGCATTATCGATATAATGCAATACACATGCATTAAACCCTGATGCAATTATTGGTTGAAAGGCAAATCTCCTACTTCTGTTTGAAATAAATTCATGAATTAATTCTGCCTCAATTTCATATTCCATCACACCAGGTTTTATAAATTTCAATGCTCTTTTAAAACCTTTTTCTGTAATATGAATGGCCTCCTTTAATACATCAATCTCATTTTGAGATTTTATAGCTCGAATCTCATGTAAAATCGGTTGGGCTCTTTCGTATTTATGTAAAGCAAATTTGCTTTTACACCATTCTGCGAATCTATCATCTCTTGTTTGAACTTCTTTTTTTGACCTTAAATGCTCATTGGAATTTAAATAAATAATAGAAGAATTATTTATTAACGAATTTATTATATCGTTGAATTGAGAAAGCCAGTAAACTGACTGTATCCCTGACAAATCGCTTGCTTCTTGTTGAGAATATTTATGCCCATCCCAAATTGCTATTTCATCACTGGTTTTCTTTATAAATAATAATTCCCGGTTTTGCTTATCATTTGCATCCGGGAAAATTACTACGATGCTTTCTTCCTGATCAATAGCACTTAAATAAAATAAATCTGTATGCTGAATGAATGGCATCACACCATCGGCGCTTGTAGGCATAATATCATTAGAATTAAAAATAGCTATCGAATTTGGTAGCATTCTTTTTGCGAATTTATTTCTGTTATGCTGGAATAACTCTTTTTTTGCCGGTGTGTATCTCATTTCAATTTAATTAATGAATTGATAAATATAATTACAATAGAAAGTTTAACAAATTATAAAAATATTGGCTCTACGCTAAAAAGGGATAGATATTCTACATATAACCCAAGTTCATAAT
>CAYREN010000560.1:0-3120 GCA_964423255.1 uncultured Roseivirgaceae bacterium
ATTCCGTTTGAAAGAATTACCGGAGACCCATCACTTACATTTAAAGCACATCCCTTTACAGGTATTATTTCAAATATTGGAGTGTTACTATGGTGTACCACATGCAGTATTTGTTTTTTTGCAGGAGTGTTATTGAATAGGTTAGGACGTCGAGATGAAAGCAATTTTTTATTGTTTTCAGGATTCTTTTCATTTATGTTACTCATTGACGATTTTTTTATGTTTCATGATTCTCTCTTTTATTCGATTAAATCATATAGTATAGGCGAACCAATTTTCTATACCTTTTATGCTCTTTTATTACTATACTTCGGGATCAAATTTTATAAAATAGTGCTAAATAGCAATTTTTATCTATTATTGAGTGCAGTATTTTTTTTAGGACTATCAGTTTTAACTGATTTGATCTTTCCTTCAGAAGGCTTACAATATTTTATTGAAGACGGTTTCAAGTTTATTGGCATCGTAAGTTGGATGCTGTTTTTTAGTACTACTTCGTTTAGCTTATTGTCAAAAACAGAGCAAAGCATCACCGTATAATTTGACGAGTGTTCTATTTTATTCGTAATCTTTTGAATTGCGTATGCCCTTATATCAATTTGATTAAAAAAGTGGTCATAAATAAATTGAATTATTTTTTACTCAAAAGAGGCAAAAAAATAAAGCATAGCTTAGTTCTGGTTTCTTTTTTTAACAAATTTTAAGTGAAAAAGAAACGATTTATGTGGCTCATTTTATAGTTAAATTGGTATTAGATGTAATTCCTTTATATTTGAAGAACTTAAAAAACACCCCTATGCGTTTCTTTATAAAATTTCTTAAAATGTTAGCTGTTTTATTAGTGATCCTTTTTGTAGGAGGGCTCTTGTTTAAGAACAGCTTAAAACCTGACTATAAAGGTGATTTAGAACTCACTTCTTTACAGAATAAGGTTGAAGTTTTTTATGATGAGTACGGAGTACCACATATTTACGCACAGAATCAAAAAGATGCTTATTTAGCGTTAGGATATGCACATGCACAAGATAGGTTGTGGCAAATGGAATTAGTAAGACGAATTTCAGCAGGTAGGCTGTCGGAAATTTTCGGAAAAGAAATGATTAAAACCGATAAATTTTTCTTGGGGTTAGGTATTGAAGATGCAGCCATAAAAAGTATTCAAAAATTAGATACCACAACACAAGCCTATAAATTGACTAAGGCTTATTTAAACGGGATAAATCAATTTATTGAAAACGGTTCAAAACCTATTGAGTATAGACTCATCGGAATTGAAAAAGAAAAGTTTACCATTAAAGATATTTATAATGTTTTTGGCTATATGAGTTTTGGTTTTGCCCAAGCACATAAAACAGATCCTTTAATGACAAATTTTAAAAATAAATTAGGGACTGCTTATTTACAAGATTTAGGAATCGAAATCAATCCGAGTTCAACCTTAATCCAAAACCATAATTCAACGCCGAGAAATGATATGGCGAGTTCATTAACAGCATCAGTAAATAGTTTATTAATAAATTCTCCAGTTCCACCATTTGTAGGAAGTAATAGCTGGGTTATTGGTCCTGAAAAAACTAAAAATAAAAAGGTGATTTTTGCCAATGACCCTCATATTATGTTTGGGCAACCTGCTGTCTGGTATCAATCGCATATCATAACGCCTAATTTTGAAATTTACGGATTTAATTTAGCATTAACCCCTTTCCCATTATTAGGCCACAATAGAGAATATGCTTATGGATTGACCATGTTTGAAAATGATGATATTGATTTTTACGAAGAAGCAGACAGTCAAGAATATGAAATTAGAAAAAAAACCATTAAAGTTAAAGATGGGGATAATGTTATCATTGAAATCAGAGTAGGTAAGCATGGCCCAATTATGAATGATTTTATTGATAGTATTGATTCAGAAAAATCAATTGCAATGGATTGGATTTATACCAAACTAGATAATAAAATGCTTACAGCATCTTATAAAATGTCACATGCAAATTCATTAACTGAATTTAAAGAAGGTACATCGATGATCTATGCGCCAGGTTTAAATGTGATGTATGGTGATACAAATGATAATATTGCTTGGTTTGCTTCGGCAAAGTTATATACTCGGACTAATGATGCAAATTCTAAATTTATTTTAAATGGTTCAAACGGTGAGGATGATCAATTAAATTATTTAGATTTTTCAGAAAATCCACAAGCTATCAATCCACCCTGGCATTATGTGTATTCTGCAAATAATCAGCCAGATTCTATTGCAGGATCTTTATATCCTGGTTATTATTTACCCGAAGATAGAGCCAAAAGAATAGTCGATATACTCAAACCTAAAAACGATTTCACAAAAAAGGATATTGAAGGTATGATAAATGATGTCCAATCATCAGTTATACTAGACTTGATACCAATTGTTTTAGAGAACCTAAGCAAAGACAATTTATCGGATAATGGAAAAGAAGCTATTGAAATTTTACGGAATTGGGAAGGAGATTATGAAGCAGATAAAATAGCACCAACTATTTATACTAAATTTTTATATCTATTTATAGAAAACACTTTTGCAGATGAAATGGGCGAAGAAGGTTTTCAGCAATTTTTAAATACACATATTTATAAGCGTCAGATAGCTAAACAAATTAAAATGGAAAAATCTGTTTGGTGGGATGATATTATGACAAAAGACAGTAAAGAAGGTAGAAATGAAATTTTTACCAAATCATTACATCAAACAGTTAATGCATTAGAAGAGCAGTTTGGTAATGACATCCAAAAATGGACATGGGATAAAGCAATTACTGTTACCCACAAACATGCTTTCGACAAAGTAGCATGGTTAAAAAACTTTTTTAATGTGGGTCCGTTTGTAACAAATGGTTCAAATGAGGTATTAAACAATCAAATTTTCTCTATTAACAAAAGCGGAATTTATGAAGTAAAAGGAGGGCCGTCAACACGTCGTATAATTGATTTTAGTGATGTTGAAAATAGTGTTGCTATTATACCAACAGGTCAATCAGGTAATATATTTAGTGAACATTATAAAGACCAGGCACAAAAGTATTTAGATGGCGAGTTTGTAAAAATGCTATTAAATGAAAAGGAGATAAAAGCTTCTGA
>CAYREN010000561.1:0-3104 GCA_964423255.1 uncultured Roseivirgaceae bacterium
GATGGACTGGAAGTTTGTAGAAGAATTAGGAATGAAAAAATCAATGTTCCTGTGATGATGCTCACTTCCAAATCAGAAGAAATAGATAAGGTATTGGGGCTTGAGATCGGCGCAGACGATTATCTTACGAAGCCTTTCAGTATCAGGGAATTTATTGCCCGTGTAAAGGCTATTTTCAGAAGAACACAAATGATCCAGGAAGGCCTTGAAAATAGTAGTGGAAATTTAATTGAAATTGGTGATTTGAGCATTGACATTGAATTGAGAAAAGTAACAGTCGATGAAGTAAAAGTAGAACTCTCACCAAAGGAATTTGAATTACTGGTACTGTTGGCCTCAAATAAGGGGAAAAGTTATAATAGGTCCCGCTTGCTCAACTTGATTTGGGGATATGAGTTTGAAGGATATGAACATACTGTAAACTCTCATATCAACCGATTAAGGGCAAAAATTGAACCTGACATGGCCAATCCCACATATATTCTCACAACCTGGGGTGTTGGATACAAATTTAATGAAGAACTATAGCAATCATTTTACTGATTAGACTTGAGCGAAATCAAGAATAGTTGGTAAAAAGTTAAGCATACTATAAAATTATCAGTTTCTAAAAAATATTGATCATGAATAATAAAACCATCTCTAACAGACTTTACTGGAAACTTTCTTTTACATTTTTGATAATACTTATACTGGTTGGTCTGACGTACATTAGCATAACGGCATATTTTGCAAACAAATATTTCGAGGAAACTACACAGCTTCTAAATGCCAAAGTTGCCAATCATTTGATAGAAGAAAAATTTCAAAATCAATCTCCTTTTTTAAAAGATGGATCTGTAAACAAACCGCTATTTGGTGATATAATGCACGAAATGATGGCAGTAAACCGAGGTATTGAAGTTTATTTACTGGACAATAACGGTGATATTTTGTATTCTGTAGTGCTGAATCACGATGAACCGGAAGCACCAAAAAAACACGTTGATTTAAAACCAATTCAAGATTTTATTCAAAAGGATGGAAAAATTTACATCTTAGGAGACAATCCAAGGAATGAAAACGATCCAAAGATTTTTTCTGCTGCCAGATTTGATCACTCAGGTCATAAAGGATACATATATATCATTCTTGCCGGTAAGCAATTTGATGCCGTAACGAGCAGTTTGACGAGTAGTTATTTTATGAAGCTAGGTGGTGGGTCTATGATTTTGGCATTGATTTTTGCTATGGGAGTTGGACTTATTGCCATTTGGTATTTAACTGCCAATCTCAGAAATGTGATAAATACAGTAATCCGATTTAAAGAGGGAGATAATAGTGCGCGGATAGAAAATGCACATAAAACAGATTTGGCAGAATTAGCTACTACTTTTAACCAAATGGCAGATACGATTAACGATAATATTGATGAGTTGAAATCCCATGATAAACTTAGGCAAGAGCTTATTTCTAATGTATCGCATGATTTACGAACTCCTCTGGCGATAATCCATGGCTATACAGAAACATTATTGATTAAGGATAAAGAACTTAGCGATAAAAACAGAATACAATATTTAAATAATATAAACAGCAGTACTGAAAAACTCACAAAACTTGTAGGTCAATTATTTGAATACTCCAAATTGGAAGCCAAGCAGATCGAACCTCACAAAGAGCCGTTTCTCATTTCTGAGCTGGCAATGGATCTGTTTTACAAATACCAGATATTAGCCAAAGAAAGATTGATAGAATTAGACATTGAGATGGAAAAAGGGTTGCCTTTGGTTTTTGCTGATATTGCTTTAGTAGAGCGAGTTATCCAAAATCTTATGGATAACGCACTAAAATTTACACCTCAAGGAGGAAAAATTACCTTGATTCTCCGGCATACTGCAAAAAATATTGAGGTCCTTGTAAAAGACAATGGTCTTGGAATATCAGAACAAGAGCAAAAATATATATTTGAAAGATACCGTAAAGCTAAAACAACTACCAAGGAGAATTTTGGTGCAGGATTAGGTTTGGCTATCGTAAAAAAAATATTGGACATTCACGATGCCAGCATAAAGGTTATTTCAAAACCAGATCATGGTGCTACATTTCAATTTAATTTACCAGTTTATACTTTATAATTTGAAGAGTGTGAGACGATTTTTTATTCTGAACACATAATAGTTTTTGTGATCAATCATTTTCTGCTTAACTTTACATCGGCAAATCGATACGACTAGCTCCTGTCAAACTCCCCCAGGTCCGGAAGGAAGCAAGGGTAGGTGGTTGTAGCGGTGCGATAACGATTTGCCTTTTTTTATTCCCATCTCATATTTTAATATTTTTGTCAACTCCTATTAATTTAATTAAAATACCAACTCAAGTTATTTTGCATAAATATTATGTATATCATCAAAGTGAAGGGTAAAAAGAAAATCCCAAATTATATTCAATTGAGAGATGAAAACTTCAAATTAATTGGATATTTTAGTTTTCGCGAGGGGAGACCTTTTAGAAGCCTGGATAAGTTTGGCTTGGAAGGTAAAGAAAAAGAGCTCGAAAAGATAGCTTATGAAATGCCATTTGGCAAAATCCAAAAATTAGAACTATAGTATGTCTTTTTCAACTGATCCAATAGTAAGCGTAAAAGAAGCGAGTATTTTTCAAGAAAATCAAACTGTACTTAGCGACATAAGTTTTGAACTTGAAAAAGGAGAACTTGCATTTATCGTTGGCAGAACCGGCAGTGGAAAATCCTCATTATTGAAAACTATGTACGCCGACTTGCCATTAAGGCTTGGTGAAATTATAATAGCCGGTTATAACATCACCAAAATAAAGAGAAAAGAAGTACCAATGTTGAGGAGAAAACTTGGAATTATCTTCCAGGATTTTCAACTTTTGCCTGATAGAACGGTTTCTGAAAACTTATATTTTGTAATGAAGGCCACCGGTTGGAAAGACAGGACAAAAATGAAAAAGAGATTGGCTGAAGTCCTGATTCAAGTAGGTCTTGGTGCTGTTGATACTAAAATGCCTCATCAACTTTCGGGCGGAGAGCAGCAAAGGGTGGTAATTGCAAGAGCAATAATCAACGAACCCTTATTACTGATTGCTGATGAACCTAC
>CAYREN010000562.1:0-3101 GCA_964423255.1 uncultured Roseivirgaceae bacterium
TTACTGAAACATATAAGTTTTCCCTATCTCAGTTTTAAAACTGTAAATATGCAATGAATTGGCAGAGTCACGATTGACAATTGGTTTTTGCCCACCTTGCATGGATAAGTCTTGCTTTAATCTGACAATACAATTATTTCCCAAAAGTGATTTGATTTTCACATTCTCTACTACGCCATTGCTCCATTTGATATCAATTTCAAAGCCTCCCCTTGCACGAAGTCCATTGATCTCCCCACTGGAAAGCGCAGATGGGAGTGCCGGAAGAATATCCAAATAATAATCACCATCTTTATTTCTAAGATGTGATTGCAAGAGCATTTCTGTGACACCAGAGGTAGCTCCAAAATTTCCATCAATCTGGAAAGGAGGGTGAGCATCAAACATATTTCTGTACAATCCACCACCTTTCCAATTGTTTTTATTCTCAAAGTTGACAGGTAGAATTAAATTTTTCAGTATTAAAAAAGCATGATCTCCATCCAATAGCCGTGCCCAGAAGTTTATTTTCCAGGCCCTGGACCAACCGGTACCTTCATCACCACGATGCGATAATGTAACCCTGCAGGCCTCAGCAAGATCGGGTGTAGTTAGAGGATGAATTTCATTTCCGGGATGTAAGCCCCACAGGTGTGAAACATGCCGATGTTGATTGTCCGGATCATCATTGTCTTCTATCCACTCCTGAAGTTGACCATGTTGCCCGATTTGGTTGGGTGCAATTTTTGGTAATATATTTTTCAATTTGGAAGCAAGCTCACTGTCAACATCAAGAATTTCAGCAGCTTCAATGGTGTTGGAAAATAGGTTTCTGATAATTTGATGATCCATGGAAGGCCCCATAACCAACCCGCCAATTTCCGGACTGTTACTTGGCCCACTGATCAACCACTCCGGATGGTTTTTATCAGGGGTAAGGTATTCCGTGAAAAAGACAGAAGCTTCCTTCATTATCGGATAGGCCTTTTCTCTAAGGTATTGTTTGTCTCCGGAATATTGATACCTCCACCAGATGTGCTGCGTTAACCAGGAACCACCCGATATATAAATGCCATGGTTGGCGTTGTTTATTGGTGCTGCACCCCGCCAAATATCCGTATTGTGATGTGTAACCCAGCCATTCATGTTGTAGTGTTCTCTGGCGACTACTCTTCCTGTTTTACTTAGATCCTGAACCATCTCAATAAGCGGATTGGCGCATTCCGACAGATTGGTCATTTCTGCCAACCAGTAATTCATTTCCGTATTGATATTGATGGTGTACTTACTATCCCATGGCGGGGATAATTTGTCATTCCAGATTCCTTGCAGATTTGCAGGTTGGGAGCCTTTTCTTGATGAAGAAATTAATAGGTAACGACCAAACTGATAAAGTAAAGTTACCAGAGCTGGGTCTTTGTCACTGCCAAAGGATTGAATTCTTTGATCAGTCGGTCTGTACGATACAGCACTTTTACCCAGATCAAGTTTTAATCTGTGAAATAAATGTTGATAATCCTGAATATGATCTTTTTTAATGGATGAATATTTTTTTGATGAAATATCGTTTAGCGTTTTTTTGCATTTTGTTGTAGGGTCGCCACTAATATCTTTGTAATTGATGAAACTTGTCGCTCCTACTAATGCAATGGTGACATCAGAAGCGTTTTTAATTTCTAAATTTCCATTATTTACAATAACCTTTCCATCACATGCCAATACTTTCATCCTCGACTCAAACCTAATTTCACTTTTGGGATATTCAGTATTGTCAGGAAAATTCTTTTTATTTCGATCTTGCACTTTATAGTTATTTGCTTTTCCGCTCAGAATGATCAAGCCTTTTTTAGTTTTTATAGCGTGCGCTGAATGTGGAGAACCCATTGAAATAGAAAAATTTAATGCCTGGGCTTTATCAGCTTTTAGATGAATAATAATTGCTTCGTCAGGATAAGAGGCAAATATCTCTCTCGTGTATTTTACTCCATCTTGCTGATAACTGACTTTTGTGATCGCCTCATTTAAATCTAACTCTCTGGAATAATTGGTCACATCAATATGACCAGGAAATTCCAGATGCACATCCCCAAAGGGTAAATAGCATTGTTGACCGATTGGGTTTGACATGAAATGTGCATTTCCCAATTTATGTGCTTCCGATTGCTTCCCATCAAAAAGGAGATCACGTAATTCTGTTAAATATTTATTGGCTCCTTTATTGGTGTAATTATGAGGCTGTCCGGACCACAAGGTTTCTTCATTGAATTGAATCAGTTCATCTTCAGTTTTGCCATATACCATGGCACCGAGCCTTCCATTGCCTATTGGTAATGCATCGGACCACACTACCCCTGGTTTATTGTACCACATTTTTAAATCATTTTTTTGAGCATAGGAACTTTGGAATTCCGATAAAAGCAACAAACCTGCAAGCACAATAATGTTAATTTGTTTTACCATGTGTTTATAATTAATTATCTAAACATATCTGTTATTGACAACTATACAATGCTGACAAAATGAATTGATTTTCGTGTGTTTTGTACATTATAATTCAAATATACTGCTTTAATCCATATGGCTTTTTCCTAGCCTTTTCGATAAATTTCGTAGTATTATGACTATAATTTGTAATTTTAATTAGGGCTGGATTTAATGCGAATTTAAAAGAACAAAAACGTGTTTTGGCCAAACAAGAAAACCAAAATTAGCAATTTGGCAAACAAAAAATAAAAGGCTAGTTTGATTTAAGTGCAAAATCCGCAATCCAGTATAACATATAAATGAAAGCCTAATTCAATAGAAGGATAGAGAAATGAAAAAATAAAATGAGTGCAGTAGACATTGTCCGAAACAAATTATTATCAAGCGTATTTGCTGTGGTAAACAGACAAACACCTTATGATGATGTTATGAAATATGCGGCATGAAAATGTTATTAACTTTTATCAAAAATGTTTTGTCTTATCATAGAATACAGACGAGTTCGTATTAGAGCAAAATATATTAACAACTCTCGTGTAATTGATTACGGCCAGACAACACCAGTGTCTTTCCAGGTTTTTTCGTTAGCTGATTCTATCACAACTTCACAAACCTTTTGAGTTTGAAGCGCCTCTTTA
>CAYREN010000563.1:0-3100 GCA_964423255.1 uncultured Roseivirgaceae bacterium
TATTGCTATTGATGTTGGCAAGCTCATCAATTCATGCCACCGAATACCACGTATCTTCTGGTGGGAATGATACGAATGACGGATCTATTAGCCATCCTTTTAAAACAATTACGGGAGCAATTCAATATGCCTATCCAGGTGACGTGATTACTGTTCATAAAGGAACTTACCGGGAATGGGTGAATCCGATACGAGGCGGGGAAAATGATGAAAGAAGGATTGTTTTCAGGGCAGCCCCCGGCGAGAAGGTGGAAATCAAAGGATCAGAAATAATAACAGGCTGGCAAAAAGTAAAAGATAGGGTATGGAAAGTTTCCATTCAAAATGAATTATTCAATAATTACAATCCATACCAGGATTCAATTTTTGGCGATTGGTTCAACAGGCAGGGACGGATCCACCACACCGGTGAGGTATTTTTGAATGAGAAATCACTATTTGAAAAAGAAACAAAAGAGAAGGTATTTGAACCTAAGCCAAGCTCCAAAACAAAGGATAAGGAAGGATCTGTTTTTACTTGGTATTGTGAGAGTGATGCCGGGAGTACCACAATCTGGGCTAACTTTCAGCAATTTGATCCAAATAAGGAATTGGTAGAAATAAGCGTGAGAAAGACCTGTATCTATCCTGCCAAACCTGGTATTGATTTTATTACGATTTCGGGGTTTCATATCAGCCAGGCGGCGACACAGTGGGGAGCACCTACTGCCGAGCAGATTGGTATGATTTCTACGCATTGGAATAAAGGTTGGATTATAGAAAACAATGTGATAAGTAACTCAAAGTGTTCGGGGATCACCTTGGGCAAAGAGCGTGGCACAGGTCATAATGTTTGGTCGGCAGATAAAAGTATTGACGGGTCAATCCATTATATCGAGACTACTTTTAAAACATTGCAGCATGGCTGGAGAAAGGATAATGTTGGCTCGCATATTGTCAGGGGCAATGAGATTTTTGATTGCGAGCAGACAGGTATTTGCGGTAGCATGGGAGCTGCTTTCAGCACGATCGAGAACAACCATATCCATCATATCTGGACCAAAAGACAATTTGACGGCGCAGAAATTGGCGGGATTAAATTTCATGCAGCAATTGATGCTACGATAAAGAAGAATCGGATCCATGATTGCGGGCGTGGTTTATGGCTGGATTGGATGACCCAGGGCACCCGGGTGTCTTCCAATCTTTTTTATAATAACGACAAGGAAGACCTGTTTCTTGAGGTAAACCATGGGCCTTTTATCATTGACAATAATATCTTATTGTCGCCCCATAGTTTCAGGATTCAATCCCAGGGTGGAGCGTATGTACATAACCTGATTGTGGGAGGGATTTATATGTGGGGAGAGCCAAATCGTTTTACACCATATCATTTTCCTCATACTACTGCTATCGCAGGGCTTTCCACTATCTATACCGGAGATGACAGGTATTATAACAATGTGATTGTAGGTGCAGGTAAAAAGAATAAAAAAGAAAAGTACAAACCCGGCCTGCAAGACTATAATAACGCAAAACTCCCGGTTTTCATCAATGATAATGTATATTATAACCGTGCCATAGCTTATGAAAAGGAGGCAAATAAGGTAGAATCATTGACGCATAACCCAGGGGTTAAATTGGTGGAAAAAGGTTGGCATGTTTATTTGCATATGACCTTAGACCAATCATTTTTCAAACACAATTGCGCAATCGTTACTTCTGAAATTTTAGGTAAGGCGAAAATCCCAAATGCCGTTTTTGAACAAACGGACGGGACGCCTTTGACAATCGACAAAGATTACTTCGGGATTTCACGTACGAAAGACAATAATCCTGCCGGGCCATTTAATAATTTGGAGAGTGGGGAGGTGGTATTGAAAGTGTGGTGAATGTTAAATATATTAGAATATCTAATTCTCACATTTATGCCGGGGTCTGGGGGTGGACAGCTATCCTGTGATGTGAATTTTATAATTATCCAATTAATATAAACGTATGAAAACAGTAAAACCAAATGTCAAATCGATTCTGGGGGGAATATTAATAATCCATGGATTATTAATACTTTTTATGCTCAACTCATGCAAAGAGGCAAAGCCACAAGTCAATGATAATTTCGAATTTGCAAAGTTGCACATAAAGGATTTGCAATTAAGCGTGTACATGACTGCACATACTATTGAAAGACTGCTTTCAGTAGAAGAAGGTAGGAGAGAGGCAGTATCACTGATGAGGGCCAATGGCATTACGAAAGTTTATATAGAAGTGTACAGAAGTGGTCTTGTGGTTTCTACAGAATTACTGATTCTGGTAAAAGATTATTTTACCAAAAACGGTTTTGAAGTCGTTGGTGGTATTGCCACGGTACCGGGAAAAGATTTTGGTGTAAGGCAAGAAGGTCCGCTTGGATGGTTCAACTGGCAGAATGCTAAAACGCAAAATGACCTTAAGCAAGTAATGATAGATGTAGCCCCAATTTTTGATACATTTATTATAGATGATTTTTTGTGTACCGGAGATACAAGTCTTGAGTCAAAATCAGCCAAAGGAGAAAAGGAATGGTCAGTTTACAGAAGGGAACTGATGACTGGTTTGGCAAAATCAATATTTATAGATCCAGCACGATCAGTAAATCCTGACATCAACATGATCATTAAATATCCGCAATGGTACGACCGTTTTCACATGCATGGCTATGATGTGGAAAGTGGGCCAAAATTATTTGATCGAGTATGGGTAGGCACAGAATCCAGAGGACAATATACACAACGTTTTGGATTCGTTCAGCCTTACGAAGGATTTGTAAATTATCGCTGGATGGCTTCCAATGCCGGTGAAAAAATTGGGGCAGCGTGGTTTGATCATGGTGATTGCGACAAGCTCGATTTTATTGAGCAAGCGTATCAATCTGTATTAGCCGGAGCTCCCGAATTGGTAATATTTAATTATGGTAGTTTTGTCAATGGTCATCCGGGCCATCACCTGTTACGCATGGATTTTGAGAAATTAGTAGCCTTAGCAAAAACTATTGCTGAATCACCAGTTCTGGGAATTTTCGGATATAAACCCCCGTCAAGTGATGCCGGAGGAGATCTTTATATTATGGATTTTATTGGCA
>CAYREN010000564.1:0-3097 GCA_964423255.1 uncultured Roseivirgaceae bacterium
CCTGGGAACACAGCAGCAGTAACCTTTTTGCCTTTGCTATGAATTAACTTTGTCAACCTGCTTACGATTCGCGAAATAAGGTCATATCTGAATTGTTTCCATTCCTGTATCTGCGATGGGTCCTCGACTGATTTAATGTCTATCCCTGTCTTTTCGTTGAAATCACTAACGCACTTATCGCAATAGCAGTAGTCATATTCTGGATACTCCTTGTCCATCACTAGCCCATACTTATCCCACAGTCCCCTGCCTAAGATCACATCCGGGAAACGGATATAATCAAGATGGATGCCATCAACTTCCGGCAAATCAGCAATCGCGCCGTACATATCTGCCAAAAACTGATATACTTCTTCTCTGCTTGGACAAAGAAATTTGTAGTAATTTACATAGGGTGGATGGTCATACGCAGATTCCCCGTTTCCATTGATTGCGTACCATTTATACTTGAGTTTAGGGTTTGCACCTTGAACCATTGCCGGAATCCAAGTGTGAAATTCCAATCCGGCATCTTTAGCAATTTTACCAATGAGGACGTAGGTTTCAGGATCTTGACCACCATTGTACATCAAGCCATCAATACCTCTATTTTTGAGAAAAGTAAATGCATTTTTTAATTCCTTATCTGTAGCGATGCCTGGCCCTCCAAGCCATCCATAAACCGGAATTTTGTCATTCCTAATTTTACTGCATGAAAAAAGTAAAACAATGGAAAAAAGAGTGAGTAGATATTTCAATTTTTTGCAGTTCAAAGGTTTAGTAGTTCTTATTCTTTTCTATAATCTCTATCAATCTTAGAGGTCCTTTCAGATGAACCTTAGGATGGGAAGATACCATACATTTTTTTGCTATATACTTGTTCAAAATAACAAATTATCATTTTTACCAGTCGTTATGAAATCAAAATATGATAAAGTAATTGATTTATTATCTGGAACCGGATATAAAATATTAGATATTTCTCCGTTATCTATCCAAAAATAATACGACGTTTCATCATCTACCATTTCATCCAATACGCAATGATCCACAAAGACTATTTTTTCTTTGATTCCAGCTGAAATCTGCAAATACTTATTAATATTTATTGAGTCATCCATTAATAATACAATTGTAATCCCTGCTCGTAATAAATTATTATATTCTTCATTTATGATTTCTATTTGCTCTTCAACACATGGATCACAAGCGTTACTTATAAACCTAAAAACCAATCCTTTATTATTCTCAAATTTCCCTGATAAATGGTTTTGAAGAACATGATCATACACTTTAATATTATTTTTACTATAGTATTTATTTATATTATTCTCAAGATTTTCTTTCTGACTTAGAACAGTATTCACTTGATAACTTATATTGGAGTTAGCTTTCTTCAATTGTTTTATTTTTAGTAACAGGACAATATCAGTGCCCAATAGAACAAACAGAGCAGCAATAAGATATGGTTTCATATAAATGTTTATTATTGATTTGATTCAATGCAAAAAGATAAGGTTAAAATAAATTTTATTCCAGATGATTGAAATTATAATGGACCAAATTAATCTGTGGTATTTCCGGAGAACCTAGAGATATACCATACATGCCAGAATCATCTTTATCCACCACCATGCCAATGACGGTTCTATTAAGATCATAACGCTTAATAGGATTGCCATCCCAATCAAAAACCAGGACATAAAATACGGAGGGATAGACACCCATTTTAGCCATTTCTTCCTCGGTATGACCACTATAACCTACATAAATAAATTTATCAGTTACATCGCCAATTACAAATCCTTCTTTATTTCCAAACCCTCTCCTGGATATACTTTTATATTCATGATTTATTTTAAACTTATATCGGAAAAATTCAATGCTTTTTTTTCTTGATAATGTTCCGTTCTCCCAATCAAGTATTTCTATCAAGGTAGGTTGTGAAATCAGGGCAATTTTATGCTTGGTTGGAGCAATGAAAATATTTCCTCTGAAAAGGCGTTTACCAGAAATAATTTCATTTTGAGATAGACCAGGTAGATTTGGAATTGAACAAAAATTATATGTGGTATCTTTTTTTGTGTCGATAACCGTGTACATTGAATCTGTTACCTCCCCCATGTACCCTAGGTAGTAACGGTTATCAATGGGTTTTAGATCAACGTAGAACCTGCTTTGTCCCTGACTAACAAAAGGGATTTCTATTTTTTCAGGACAGTATTCAAATGAATTACCTGAAGTCTTTAAGCTATCAAGATATACTTTATAATAAGCTTTTTTAACATTTTCAAAAAAGGTAAATGTTTTCTCTTTAGCATTTATTGAACTGGCAAATGAAACTATAAATTCACAATCACCCCTACCATAGTTTATAAATTTCTTAAGTGATTTATCCTCAAGGTTGATTAAAAAAAATTTCTTGTCTAACATATTTGTCCCTTCGGAAACCACAATTAATGGAAAATCATATACTATTGACCATCCTGGAATACCATGAAGCTCATTGTCCAACTCAATCGTTTCTGCATAAATATCATGTTTTGATTCAAAATATTGCAATGGGTCTTCTGTATAATTCTCTTTACACCCTATAACGAGGAAGAAAAGAAAAAATACTACTATAGAATGTTTCATAAAAAATAGGGAGTTAGGATAAAAGCGTTGCAATAAAGCAACGCTTTTAAAAAGGTCTATAATTAATTGTGAACTTCAGTAGTCCATCCGCTACAATCTCCTGGAGTTCCAGTACAGATATCGTCTGGAGTTTCAGTTTGAGCATTGGCAGATTTAATTATGGAATTTAAATCAATTGAAGATGAAGTTAAGTCACCTGTCAAAAACGTTAAGTTCACAGCAGCAAAAGCTACTATTACTAAAATACCAATTACTTTTTTCATGATTTTTAAAATTTAATTTTTATATTATTATTTAATTCTTTCACCCGCTATATCATTTCACAGGCAGGAAACCGTAGCTTCCTTGTTGTCTTTATTTCTCTATCTTTGCATCTTAGCCTCCCTTCCTTCGGCTTCGCCTTCGGAAGGCAAGCTCTCTTTTTGAGAAGAGGTCGGGCAGGAAGCGCCTAACTTTTGTCGGTTTGGCTTCCTGTCCTTTT
>CAYREN010000565.1:0-3085 GCA_964423255.1 uncultured Roseivirgaceae bacterium
GCATTGGTTACATAGGCAAACTGTTTTCCAACAACTATTGAGTTAGGACTGGCACCGCCTATAACTTCTGCATCTTCTACCGTCTGACCAATTTGATAACCTGTTTTAAACTTTCTGATTACTTTATTACTATTCAAATCAATAGTGAATACACTCATGGCATCCGGGTGGAGAGGACTTCCCAGCCCCGGTATTTTTCTTCCTTCGACAATTGTTCCTTCAATCGATTCTTTAGTGTTATGCCCATAAGGATGATAAGATATCCTCAATGAGTCGTAGTTTTCCGGAGTAGCACCTTCAATGAGCGGGTAGGAGTACAGACCTACATTAGCAACAAAAGCTTGCTTTTTATCCGGGCTCATGGCTATGCCAAATGGTTGGCGACCAACTTGGATGGAAGCGGTAACTTTTCTTGTTTTCAGGTCGATCCGTACCATCCTAAAGTTTGCTCTGTCAAGCACCAACAATTCATTTTTGCTATTGTTGAGCATCAAATCAGAAGTAAAGCTATCCTGAAAGTCCTCTCCGTCCACGACACCATTCAAGGTAATTGAATCAAGTCTTGCCAATTTTTCAATATCATAAACTATTACAGCTCCGTTATCTCCTCCACTAAGATAGGCTGTCTTTGAGTCACCGGAAAAGGCAACACCTAAAAAGGAGCCATCTGAAAGTGGTGAAACAATTTTTTTATCGTAGCTAGGCACCCTGACCGCATCCAAAGTTGAAAGGTCAATTATTGTAAATACTCCATCGTGAAGTGTAATCGCCTTTTCGCCATTTGGTGAAATAGCCATACCGTAAGGATCATTTGTAATACGCAATAATTCTCCAGCCGGAGTGGCATATCGCCCACTTGGTAATACTGAAACACCGTTGACATCAACTTTACAATATTGATCTCTGCCCGGTACCTGCAAAATTTTAATCTGTTTTGGAGGCTTACTACACAAGGTAGTTGCTGCGACCAAAACAAAAAGTAAAAAATATCTGATTTTCATAGAATGAGAATTATAAGTGATAATGGAAGCCACTAATTTAAATATTATTACTTAGCTTTTTCCTCTTAACTGCCATTTGTATTCACGAGGAGAACAATTTTTTATAACCCTAAATTGACGATTAAAGTTCGATAAGTTTTCAAATCCACATTCATATGCAATTTCAGAAATGTTCATGGTTTCTTCTCCAAGCAATCGACATGCATAACCAATTCTGATATTTAGTAAATATCTTTTAAATGTCATGCGGTACATTTTTTTAAACGAATTGAAAAATGTGGTGCTGGACATATTAGATATCTCAAGCAAATCACTAATCTTTACCTGCTTTTGAAAATTTTGTAGGATGTATTGAACCGCCTTCTGAATCGGTTCTTTTGCATTGGCTTTGAAAGAACCCATAAAAGCAGGACTGGAAAGCAATCGAAATTCCTTTAAATCAGAAAAATAATTGAATATGGAAAATAAGGCATAAAGTCTTTCTGTGCTTTCCATAGTTATCATTTTGTTCATCACAGAAATTATGTTATCTCTACTTGTACCAAATATTTGACATCCTTGTCGTGCCTTTGAAAAGAAGGATTTTAAATAACTATTTTCTGGTAATTCAAGAAATTGTTTTCCAAAAGAGTCCTGTGAAAATTGTATTACAATCCCTTCTCCTAAAAATGTTCCTGATTGCCCAAAATACTTTTCGTCGCATCTCCATTCATGAGGCAGGTATGGTCCCAAAAATATCAAATCACTTTTTTTAAAGCGATCAATATTGTCTCCAATCATTCTTAAGCCTGCTCCCCTGGTAATAAGCACAAGCTCGTATTCCGGATGTTGATGCCAACTAGAGAACTGCTTTTTCTCATGATGAAAAATGCATGATTGATATGGCGATTTATAAAGTCTTGTTTCAGGGATTTTCATAACAAGTATTTAATACTAAAATTCACAAAACAACTACAAAATACAACCAATTAGCAATGAATGTGAAGAATAGTATCAATATTCCAACGAATAGTATCAATATATTTTTTAATTTTTTTTTTAATTTGCTAAACATTTAGATTGCATATTGTATAATTTGCAATGACAGTAATATATATAATTGACATTTGAATATTTCGACTTATGAATTTATTGCTCCAGTATAATAGTTATCCTTTTTTGACTTTTTTAATACTGTCATTATTTGGTTTTGCAACCATATCAAATGCTCAAATCAGAGTTGGTATTGGTAAAATGGATATAACACCACCCCTAAACACTCCGTTAAGAGGATACTATTATGAGCGTCTGGCCAGCAACGTACATGATCCTCTTTTTGCAAAAGCTATTGTTATTCAAGATAAGCAAAACACAATGGTGATGGTAATTGTTGATAACGTTGATGTAGCTCCGTTTGGATTTCAAGAGGCAAGAGTTCGTATTCAAAAGGAATATAATTTACCAGCTTCAAACATTATTATTTCTGCTACCCATACACATACCGGCCCAGAATATTCAGATGCGTATGAAAATATTCTGGCTACCAAAATACATGATGCTGTAAAAATCGCTATGCAAAATTTGCAACCTGCTGTGATAAAATCCGGAGTAGGAAAAGAAGAAAATGTTTCTTTTCATCGTCGTTTTATGATGAAAGATGGAACAGTAAAATTTAATCCTGGAGCTTTAAATCCCGACATCGTAAGACCCATGGGACCCATCGATCCTGAAGTAGGTATATTATATTTTGAAACACTAGATGGAAAACCCATTGCCGTATTGGTAAATTTCGCCATGCATCTCGATACGGTTGGAGGAACAGAAATATCTGCAGACTATCCATATTATATGGAAAAAGTACTTAAAAAAGTACTGGGTGATGATGCAATGGTGCTATTTGGTTTTGGAACATGCGGGAACATCAATCACTTTAATGTAAAAAGCCCAGAGACTTTGAAAGGTTTTGGTAGAACAGAACGAATTGGATATGCACTCGCAGCAAGTGTCATCAGGGAACTCCCTGCTTTGGTAACAATTGGATCTGCTGAACTAAAATCTCAATCGGAAGTGCTTCATTTAAAAATCCCTGAATACACAAAAAAACA
>CAYREN010000566.1:0-3084 GCA_964423255.1 uncultured Roseivirgaceae bacterium
TGTTACAAAATTCTCGCAAATATAAAGTAGAAAACAAAAATCTCAACAAATAGAATAAAAAAGGTTCTATTAATATTATTTGGACCTACTGTTTCAATCCTAATATTTTCTATAAATATCCCTACATATTGGGATTGACATGGGAGTTTCTCAATCATAACTTTGCCTTTATTTATAATAATTCTAAATAAAATTTTATATATGCTATTGAAAATTATACTATCAACAGCAGTAATATCAATTTTAAGTTGTTTGAGCGTATTGGCTCAACATGCTACCGTAAAAGGAAACATAAAACAAATTGACAGCCTCACTGCTCTTTCTGGTGTTTCAGTTTATTTAAATAAATCAAGTCTTGGCACATCTACCAACGGCAATGGTAACTATACTATAGAAAACGTACCGGAAGGAGATTATACAATAGTGGTTTCCGCAATAGGTTACTTCTCCGATCAAAAAAATATCAGGGTTGGAAAAAGTGAAACTGTGAAAGCAAATTTTACAATGATAGAGGCCGTATCAGTTCTGGAAGGAGTAACAGTAATGACAGGTGGCACTGCCGGCATAAAAGACATTCCCGGATCCGTTCAATATATTTCGCCTAAGGAACTTCAAAAAAATAACTATACAGACATCAACCGTACTTTACGAGCAGTACCGGGTATAAATATTCAGGAAGAGGATGGCTTTGGTTTATTTCCAAGCATCGGAATAAGGGGCACAGGGGTAGAAAGAAATACTAAAATTACCGTGATGGAAGATGGCGTTCTGATGGCTCCAGCACCTTACATTGCACCGGCAGCTTACTATTTTCCTACAATTGGCAGAATGCAGGCAGTTGAAATTTTGAAAGGTAGTAGTCAAATAAAATACGGACCCTATACAACAGGAGGAGCCATCAATCTGATTTCAACTCAAATACCCAATGAATTCTATGGAAGAGTAAATTTGATGGGTGGAAGTTTTGGGGGACGAAATCTTCACGCCTATTTAGGAAATTCATATAAAAACGTTGCCTTCATGGTAGAGACATTTCAATTTGGATCCAATGGTTTTAAGCAATTGGACGGTGGGGGAAATACCGGATTTGTTAAGCAGGATTACCTGGCGAAACTTCGCATTAATACAAACGAAGATGCAAATGTGTATCAATCACTTACCTTTAAAATTGGGCAAGCAATTACAAACGCAAATGAAACATATCTAGGCTTGATACAAGATGATTTTAACAATACACCTTATCGTAGGTATTCAGGTTCACAAGTTGATCAAATTAAAACCAAACAATCTCAGTTCTCTTTAACACACGTTGCCAAATTTTCGAAATTATTTCAAATAGCTACAACTGCATATCGTACAAATTTCAAAAGGAACTGGTACAAACTCAATAAAGTGAAAGATAGCACCAGTACAAAGACAAAAATTGATGACTTACTAAATAATCCCACAGGATTTAATGACGCTTTTTCAATCTTAAAAGGAGCTACAAGTACCAATACTGATGCCCTTTTTGTAAAAGCCAATAATAGGTCATACTATGCTCAAGGAATTCAGACTGTACTGGGTTTCAACTTTAATACTAATAATATTTCGCACGAAATTGATTTTGGTATTCGCCTGCATAAGGATGAGATTGACAGGTATCAATGGGTTGATGAATATGCAATGGATAATGGAGTTATGCGACTTACAAAGGTTGGAATTCCCGGTACTGAAAGTAACCGAATTGGTACTGCCAGAGCTTTAGCGAGCTATGTTCAATATAAACTAAAAGTTTGTGAGTTAACTGTAATTCCGGGCCTTCGTTATGAAAACATAACACTGACACAGCAAGACTACGGGAAGAATGACATTGAAAGAACGGGGGCAGATTTAGAGGTAAGAAGCAACACAGTAGATGTAATTATTCCTGGTATCGGACTTGATTACAGGTTTAGTAACTATCTGAGCACCTTTGCAGGCTTACACAAAGGGTTTTCTCCTCCCGGATCAAAAGTAGGTACCAAACCAGAAGAAAGCATCAACTATGAATTGGGCGTAAGATACTCAAAAAATGCTCTTTCTGGACAGGCTGTTTTGTTCTTTAATAATTATACCAATCTCCTTGGTGCTGACTTTGCTTCATCTGGAGGCTCAGGTTCTGGAGACCTTTTTAATGGTGGAGCAGCGCTCACCAAGGGATTGGAATTTCAGCTTACTTACAACCTGCTCTCCAGGCATAAACAAAGCATATTTACTTTACCTTTTTCCATAGTCTATACCTATACTGATGCCAGGTTCTTAAATGATTTTGAGAGTGAATTCGATCCTTGGGGAAATGTTGTTGCAGGCGATCAGTTACCGTATTTGGCAAATAATCAATTTACGCTAATGCTTGCCTTGGAACACCATAAATTCAATATCAACCTCAGCGGAAGGTATATGGACAAAATGCGCTCCACCGCAGGACAGGGGAATATCCCTGATAACGAAAAGATCGATTCCTATTTTATTGTTGATGCAAGTGCAAATTATATGCTAAATAAAAATATTACTCTTTTTACTACTATCACCAATTTAACAGGACAAGTGTATAATGTGGCTAGAAGACCTGCAGGGTTACGACCTGGCATGCCAAAAGCTTTTAATCTGGGTGCAAAAGTAATTTTTTAGTTATGTGGATAATGTAACCTTACAAAGTGATTCCTAAAGGACAATGATCTGAACCATGGTAATCATTCAATATGTAAGCATCCTCAACTTTTGGCAGAAGGCGTTGACTTACCAAAAAATAGTCAATCCTCCAGCCAATATTTCTTTCCCTCGCCCCTGCCCTGTAACTCCACCAAGAATACTTCACTTGTTCAGGATACTTATTTCTAAATATATCTACAAATCCATGATCAACGAACCCAGTAAACCCATCAATTTCTTTCTGAGTATATCCAGCCGATTTATTGTAGTTTGGTTTAGGTCTTGCAATATCAATTTCTTGATGGGCTACATTAAAATCGCCACAAACCATTACAGATTTTATCTTTTCAAGGTTTTTCAAGTAATTTAAAAATTCTCTGTCCCAATTAGTTCTATAATCTAGTCTCACCA
>CAYREN010000567.1:0-3078 GCA_964423255.1 uncultured Roseivirgaceae bacterium
ACTTTTTTGGGATATTGTGATTTTGTTTCTAAAATATAATCTTGCTTTTTCCAAGCTCCATTTTTCCCTTCACCAGATTGCAGAGGATTTATTTGTATAATTTTTCCTTCTAATTCCATGTCGGCGAAGTTATAAATTATGAGATAAATTTAAAACATAATTTAACGTAAAAATCGACATCGCGTGCATGTATATTTTTTCATAATATGTTTTGATGGATTCATTCGACTTTGGGTATAAATAATTTTAATTTGGTGCTTTCCAAAGCGACAAATTTCAGGGAATTATGACAAAAATTTTATTTGTTCTTATTGGAGGAGCAATTGGTTCATATTTGAGATACTCAGTATCTGGTTATGCTTATAAGGTTTTTGATTGGATATTCCCAATTGGTACGCTCGTAGTCAATCTGATTGGGTCATTTATTATTGGCTTATTATGGGGAATATTCGAATCTTCAAACCTAAGCCCTAATGTAAGAGTTTTTTTATTCATTGGGATTTTGGGAGGTTTTACAACCTTTTCATCTTATATGCTGGAAACACTCAACCTCTATCGTGACGGTGAAGTGAGGCTTGCACTATACAATTTGTTAGCAAATAATATTATCGGGTTGCTGATGGTTATTGGAGGATTTTTTATATCTAAACTGCTAGTTGGACAAATTAGATAGTTAAGGGATATTTGTTGTATAGAGAAAATGAAAAGTAATATGAATAAAAGTATGCTTGTCAGAATTTATGTAGGAGAAAGAGATATGTGTCATGGCGTCCCTCTTTATGAGGCAATAGTAAAACAAGCTCATAAACTAAATTTGGCAGGAGCAACAGTTGTTCGCGGAATTATGGGGTTTGGAACAACTAACAAAATCCATTCGAGTAAAATCCTCAGGTTATCTGAAGATTTACCAATCATTGTCGAATTGGTTGACGCTGAAGAAAAGATTGACCAATTATTGCCATTTTTAAAAGAGCATGTTAAGGGAGGCCTTGTAACTTTAGAAAATGTAAAAATTATTTAGAACTAGTACGATGCTATTTTGTATTAACCACATAAGTTAATCGCGGATTGCTGGAGTTTTAAAGGGATTGGATAAATTGGATATAGCATATAATCAATTTGCAATAACCTTGTATTTTATTAAGTGGTTTTTGGAAATAAATAATTACCAGAAACTAAAGGATTAAAAATTAATATTTTTGGATGGAGTCGTTTAATCAATATTTTCATCTTCTATTTAATTGGAGTATTCCTGTTAAGTGGAATAAATAAATATTTGAAAAAAATTTGTAAAAAAATGACTGTTTAATTTGGATCCACGATTTCTTTATTCTGAAAATGACAGATACCTTCAAGCATATATAACTAACTCTTTTGAGGGACTAGTGACCATCAATTTTAAACAAAGTGATCGGTATTTTACGTATGAATTTGAAGGAAAAAAATAAAAGAAGAACTTTATTATGGCAGTGGACTCCTTTCTTTCTCATCAAGAAGTGTTCAAATTTCTAATGAAATAAGTGAAATAGAAATCTTTACATTTAATGGCAACAGGAGGAAACTAAATGTACGCAGGTAGTAACAGTCTTCAATCAGGGATGACCTGAAAAATTTATTGATTTTTTTTATTATGACTTCAAGAGAACGATTTATTACAACCATAAATGGGGGAGAGCCAGACAGGCCACCAGTATTTGCAACTTTCACTCCACAGGTAGCTGAGAAAATGTCTAAGCATTTGAGTTTGCCTTATGAAGAGCCTTTAGATTCGCTGCTTTCGACGCGCATATCACACACAAATTTACTCTTGCATCTGGGAAATGACGCAGTTGGTACGGCCTCCATAGCACCCGATAATGCGCCAACTATTACCAATGCAGATGGTACATTGACCAATGAATACGGAATGATTTTTAAGCCCATGGGTTTGTACAATGAATTTTATAAATATCCATTGGAGCATGCAGAGTCAGAATCCGATATTGATAACTATAAATTTCCAGATCCATTTGCCGAAGGGAGATATGAGGATGCAGAAAATAAAGTTGCAATCTACAAAAATGAATATGGTGTAATAGGCGATTTGGAAACTGCCATTTTTGAAACATCATGGTATCTTACAGGTTTAGAAAAATTCTTTATGGATATGCTTGTGCAACCTCCGTATTTTATTAAGCTGCTGGATAAAGTACAACATATTCACCTCGAAATTGGCAAAGAGCTCATCAGGAAAGGAATAGATATGATTTGGGCAGGTGATGATTTTGGAGGTCAAGATGGAATGTTGACAGATCCCGATCAATGGAGGCAGATTTTCAAACCCAGAATGAAATTTATGTTTGAAGAATTCAGGAAGGTAAACCCGGAAATAAAAATTGCCTGGCATACGTGCGGCTCGGTCGTGCCAATAATTCCTGATCTTATAGAAATTGGATTAGATATTCTCAATCCAATACAACCTTTGGCAAAAGATATGAAGCCTGAATTTTTAAAGAAAGAATTTGGCGAAGACCTAATATTTTTTGGTGGCATATGTGTACAAGATTTGCTCCCCAATGGTACTCCACAGAAAATAAAAGACGAAGTAAAAAGATGTGCGGAAATATTGGGGAAAGGTGGAGGATATATTCTCGCTCCGGCACACAACATTCAGGATGATACATCTATTGAAAATGTCAATGCTTTTTTTGAAGCAACTCATGAATTATAAGAGATCATTTTACACCCTGATTATTGTAACGCTTAAAAATTTCCTCTTACTATAGCAAGAACTCTAATGATTTTCTAAGTGTCAGGTGTACCACAATCTTAATCCAGCATTAGAGCGTAATACAATCCAATATATACACTTACATAAACAAGAATGAAAATCCTTTAATATTACCCCAGGTTTTCGATTTTTTGTTTGCTTACAGCTATCGCAAAATTATCAATTACAAATATTGTATAGTAAGACAGGAAATGGAATAATTTTAGAACTCAAAAACACTTTATAATATATATGTATATATTATTGATATATTGTAAATCTATGTATATTTGTTCTATGTATTCAAAAGAACTACTCAAAGGAACACT
>CAYREN010000568.1:0-3071 GCA_964423255.1 uncultured Roseivirgaceae bacterium
TCAAAGTTGTTCTGAAAGAGAAATTTGGTTAGATTTTAAAGATGGAAGTGACTCTGCCTTGTCCTATATTTATCGAAACTATGCTAATCATTTATTTAATTATGGATGTCAAATCAATAAAAATGAAGAGCTAGTACGTGATTGTATTCAAGATTTGTTCATAGATATTATCAGAAATCGAAAAAAATTGGCAAATGTAAATGCTATTAAATTTTATCTTTTCACATCTCTTCGACGAAAAATCATAAGAAAACTAGTAAAACATCGAAATCATCCTACTGAAACAATTAATAATAACAATGAGGTGCAGTTCGAAGTCATTAGCTCGCCAGAGGCTATAATGATAAATGAGCAACTCACCGATGACAAATGCAATATATTAAATAGTGCTTGTCAGAAACTTACAGTAAAGCAACGTGAATCAATACTACTGTATTTTTATGAAGGATTTTCTTACAAACAAGTAGCGGAGATTATGGGCATGAGCAAAGTAAAGTCGACCCGCATATTGATTTATAGGGCTTTGAATGTCCTTGAAAATGTCTTAACTAAGGTAAAAGATCAATTGTTTCTTCCCGCATTATTTTTTATTAATTCGTTTCTGTAGCACACTCTTCTCCAAAGAAATTAATTTTTTTGTAGTCATTTAATATTTGCATGACTCTTAATAATTATGAAGGAGAAACTAATTTTACAAGATTTTTTAAGAGATGAATTTTTTATAAAAATGGTCAACAATCCAAATGCTGATACAAGGCATTACTGGAAGCTCTGGTTGGCAAGATATCCTGAACGTCAAGAAGATTTTGAATTAGCCAAGCAGATCGTTCATTCGATAAAATATAAGAATCCAAGAAAATTATCAGAGTCTGATTATGATAGATTATTCACCCAAATAATAAAATTTAAGAAATTAGAGGATGAAAAGGATTCAAATAACATCTTACCTAAAAAAAGAAAGCTATTTCAATTTATGGCCTGGGCTGCAGCCATCATTTTATTTCTGATTACATTTTCATTTAGTGTGTTTTACTTTATCCATGAAAAGAAACCGGTTGAGTTATCTATTCATGAAGTATTTATTGAGAAAAAAGTCCCATTGGGTGCAAAAAAAACAATTAAACTGTCTGATGGCAGTGTGATAAGATTGAACTCAGGAAGTAAATTGATCTTTCCAAAACAATTTGCAAACGACAATAGAACTGTAGAGTTGAGAGGGGAAGCTTTTTTTGATGTATCAAAAGATTCAAATCGACCTTTTATAATCAAAACAGGAGATGTAAGTACTCAAGTATTGGGAACATCTTTTAATATTAGAAATTATGATTTTGAGGATAATATAGAGGTGGCCCTTGTTTCGGGGTTAGTTAAGATTAATGACTCTCAGGGTAATGAAACACTACTCAAGCCCTTAGAAATGGCAGTATATTCAAAAGATGCAAAAAATATTAAAAAGAATGGTTTTAATATCAAATTGGTAACTAGTTGGAAAGACAATATAATCGTTTTTGAAAAAGCATCAATAAATCAAATTATGGGAAAACTTGAGCGCTGGTACGGTGTGAAAATTGAAATAGATTTCGAAAAACCAATTGTTGGTTTATACAGTGGTGAATTTCAAAATGAAACCCTGAATGTTGTACTTGATGGTATAGGGTACGCTTCAGGTTTTAATTATAGTATTGATAACAATTTTGTAACTATTAAAAATTAAGAATATGGACATAAATGATACAAGCTAAAAAAAAGGCCGGCTTGAAGCCGGCCTTTCTGATCGAAGGTGCCAGATCTCGACAATTAGACACATATTCGATCAATTTAATTATTGAAAAATTAAACATTTCAAATTATGAAAAATAATATACTAAAAAAAGTTTTATCTATTATGAAAATCGGATTTTATGGCTCTATGTTACAATTCCTTTTCATTAGTATGCTAACCGCTGGCAATGGATTGGCACAGCAACAGAGCATTTTTGATGTTTACCTTTCTGTTCAAGTAAAGGATGGTAGTCTGGTAGAAACTTTTGATTTAATTGAAAACAAGACTGGTTTCAAGTTTTCCTACAATGATCATATTGTTCAGGAAAATAGTATCATAAGGTTAGACATTTCATCTAAATCTTTAGGAGAAGTTCTTGGTGAAATTTCTAAAATGACGCATTTAAAATTTAAAAGGATTAACCAAAACATCCATGTCAGCAAAAGAAAGTTCTTAGAGCAATCTGTTCTTGAAGAAGTTGTAGTCCTACAGGGGTCAACAGTGACCGGGAAAGTTATCTCAGAAGATGATACTGAAGGCCTTCCTGGTGTAAACGTAATTGTGAAAGGCACAACTACAGGCGGGATCACTGATTTGAATGGTAATTATTCTGTAAATGTTTCTGATGAAAATGCAACCTTAATTTTCAGTTCTGTTGGTTATGAAACTATGGAAGTAGCTGTCGGCAACCAATCAGTTATTGACATTACATTAATTACTGATCTAAAAGCACTAGATGAAATTGTAGTAATTGGATATGGTACTTCAAAGAAAAAAGACCTTACCGGTGCCATAGTTAATGTAAAAGCCGAAGAAGTGGCGAAGTACAAACCCACGAGCGTTTCAGAGATACTAAGGACTACTGTTCCAGGATTGGTGGTAGGTTATTCTACCGATGCGAGAAATGTACCTGATTTTCAAATTCGCGGGGATGCTTCCATTAAAGCAGACCTGGATGATAATATTGATGAGCAGAAAGAAGCCAACAGACCTCTTATCGTATTGGATGGTGTGATTTTTCTTGGTGATCTGGCAGAAATCAATCCCAATGATATTGAAAGCATTGATGTACTAAAAGATGCCAGCGCAGCAGCCATTTATGGCTCGCAGGCTACCAATGGCGTCGTCATTTTCACTACTAAAAAAGGCGTGATTGGTAAACCAAGAATAAGCTTCAGTTCGAGAATAGGATTGATAACCGGTGCACAGCGACAAAAAACCTATAAAGCTGGTGATGAAGTATTGAATTGGTTAACAGACATGAATGAATCGATCAATGGATTAATTCAAGAACCATGGTCAAAATTTA
>CAYREN010000569.1:0-3071 GCA_964423255.1 uncultured Roseivirgaceae bacterium
CTTCCTGTCCGCCCAGCCCCGGCTGACAGGCGTGGCGGGAGCATATTGGATATCTTTTACTACTCCGCTTTGGGCAGGTTCGATGGTTTCTGATTGCTGACCAAAAAGTTGATTGGCACATAAACAAACAATTAGCAATAAAAAATATGGTAATTTTTTCAGCATATCTATATCGTTTTGCAAATGCTCCTTTCCACCTCATCCTCGTCTGTGACGAGGATGAGGTGGAGTGAGATTGGATAACAATTGTCTCCAATAAATAATGACACCAATTAAACTTATTATAATAAGGACTATTCCACTTATATATTCAAAATTGAAATAGACTTGAGAAAAATTATTTGCCTTGTACCAAATTACAGGAATAATGACTCCAAGCCCAAAAAGTATTCTAAAATATACCATTTTTCGAGTATCAGAAAAAAAGGAATAAACTTCAACTATGAGTAATAAAATGGAAGAAATAATCGCTTGATATAACAAGTATTCCTTTTCATAATAAATAGATATTACTATACCTAACCCTCCTAAAAAAGCCAAGGACAATATGTAATAGAGATAATTACCGATTTTTTTCATTGTTTGTAAATTATTGTTCTAATCAATTTGTTCATCTTCTCGATCATTCTGTCTCATCCATTTGTTAACAACATTTTTAAGTCTCTTATATGATCTTTGAGCTTGCTTTTGAACTTTTTTCGCACTTTTTTTAATGCTTTTTCCAGCTGTGATTGATACAGAATTTGGTTCGTTTTGCAAATAATCACCTAAGTCCCCTTGAACAACCGAAATTGTACCATCCTCAATAAGTTTTTGATTGTCTTTGCTTTCAAACAAATCTTCGACAAGCTCATTGGGTGTGCTTATTAAAAATGCGACTCCTCCATCTATTCCAGCATTTTCTAATCCTTTTTTACACCCATCTGCACAATTTCCACCAAGTAATTCCCATCTTTTCAATATCTCTTTATCTGCTTCTTTGATTACCTTTTGATCTGTTTCCTCATCGGTTTTGATTCTAATTATCAACGCAGGGTTTTCCCCTTGGTTAGAATTGTTACGATCATAATTAGAAGCTTCTGTAAGAGAAATGTTTTCAGCATTTTGTCCACCTCCGTCTTCTGGTAAATAATGTGTGTAGTAGTTTAGTTTACTTGCATCTCCAACACCCATAGAAACGTGACCAGCACCAGATTCGGTTTGAGCACTTCTCCAAACGAACAAGTAGATATCTCTACCATCAAAATCGTAGTATTTGATAGGGTTACCTACAACATAGTTATATGGGCTCCAACTCGCAAACTTCTCAACTAACGGATCAACTCTGTTCCATCTACCAACGGCAGGATCATACATCCTGGCTCCATAATCGTACCAGCCAAGACCAAGATCCGCCTGCAATTCCTTCCCATTATATTTGAAGTCATTCCCCTGCTCCTCCTGGTTTTGGTATTCATTAAAGGTGAGACCAAAGGGATAGTAATCGTTAGCTTGCACGACCATACTTGGTGAACTGTGGGTGATTTTCAGGTCATCGAAAAAGACATCCACATTCAGGGTGCTTTCGTTGCTCACATACACATACAAGTAGCCCTCAGAGCTGATGGTCTTGCTCAGCGATAGTTGCTGATGGGCCGATGATGCTGCACTGCTTACTTGCACAAAGCCAAATTCGGGATTTTCGTAGTTATTGTCAAAGAATATGTAATTTAAAAATGATTTGGGCACATCACCGGGCGATTGATTGATCAATGTAGTTGCCCCGATAAAGCTGTTGAATGCTGAATATACTTGCGGATTTTCAAGAGCTGTCACACCAAACGAGGCTGTCATTGCTGCAAAAAGAAAGGTATTTACCGAAGTCTCCGAGGTATTCACCTGGTTGTACCTCGCCCATACTTCCATGTCGATTACATCGCCCTGATAAACTTTCAGCCCTTTGGCCGGACCTACTATTCTTCTGGTTCCATCAGAATTTGTCTGTGTGGCATTGAGCATCGCCGATTTATTTGGCGAAGTTACCGTACCATCGGCAGCCGTATGGTTATAGGTCGTACTCGTATATCTGGTTTTGTCCAGGTTTTTAAATTCCGCTTCTTCTGTAGTCTCATAGGCGGTTTCCATGGTTACCGCATATACGATCTCATCAGACTTAAACACCACCCTGTTATTGCCAAGATGATCTTTCAGATTGTACTGATAGTCCCAGGCATAGTCGTTGGCCACCAGGTCGGCCACAATCCTACCTTCGGCAGTCTGAATGATTTTCAATGTGTCGTTGTCAAAGATTAAGCCTCCAACATAGTCGGTATATTTTGTGAGTGTGGCATTTTCATATACTTTCTTTGCCAGCTTGGTGCCTGCCGCATCATAGATATACTCCAGGTAGTCCCCTGTTTCAAAAGTAATCTTCTCTGGCAGGTTCAGCAGGTTGTAATCTATAGTTTGGATCTCTTTGTTTTTGTCGGTGATCATATTGCCATTGGCATCGTAGAGGTATTCTTCTGCCGATTCCTCACCGTCCTTAAATCCGCTGGTGTGGTTTTGTTGGTCATTTACAGCCAACAGCCTGTTCCCGTCATAGCTATACACAAGTTCATCGATAAGGGTATTGGCCTCTTTGCGGTCCAGCTCCTTAATATTTCCATTCTGGTCGTATTCGATTCCACTTACGTTAAAGTGACCCGTATTCACAGTCCATAAAGACCCTGTCTTTTCCTTATAGCTTGCGGCTTTCAGGCGATTGAGCTTGTCGTAGCCAAAGTTGTAGGCATGTTGGCTTCCGCTATAGCTGGCGTTGCTCCATGCCATGGCCGATATGTTACCATTGTGCTGGGCTGTCCCTCCCATGCCCAATGGGTCTGCATTGTAGGCCAGGTTCATGCCAAACAGGTCGTTGCCCTCGTCGTTTACGCCTGCCTCTACTGTTCTTGTCGCATTGTTAATGCTGCTTAGCCAGCCACGGATGTTGTAGCGGTAATCGACAGATTGGGTATAAGCGCTTGCCTCTTCATTATAATGCAATTTTTTGTCGATCAGCTCTCCAAGCTCGTTGTATTGATTTTCCGTCA
>CAYREN010000570.1:0-3053 GCA_964423255.1 uncultured Roseivirgaceae bacterium
GATGCAAAAATCGTGAACCTTCTGAAAGTCCCGCTGGATGAGTTTGTTATGTTTTATTTTTATCCATTGCAGATTTGATTATCCCACCTACACCTAATAAACCGCCAGTTTTAACATCGGTTCTTGTTTCTGCATTTTTAATTCCAACATCTAGCAATCCTCTAAGACCTGTTGGTAATTGACTGCCTACAACACCTTTTGGATCGCTGTAAATATTCGAATGTACTGCTGTTTCATTTCTTAACTTTAGTTCGGTAATCTCTTTTTGTAGCAGCTCATTTTTAGCGAGCAACGATCTCACGCCAGATCTATAAGTTGGGATTATTGCCCGTTTAACCTCTTCCGCGAGTTCATCTGCTGTAGTGAAATACTTAGGGTTATGTGTATTTGATAATTCATTTTTAAACTCATCTAAATACATGCGTTTTATTTTATAATCAGAAGACTGTATGTCATCATAATATATAGCATTATTAGAGGTTACTCTTTTGAAATATACTAAAGCATTTTTTTTCATACCTTTAACTGCTCTTATATATTCCCACCTGGTAATGCTTAGTTTTTTTGATAGAGTCATCTTTGGTATAATTGAACCATAACGCTCCCCGATTATTAAAATAATGAAATCACTTTCTTTTATTCCTGATAAAATTTCTTTTCTTGATGAATCATTTGATGCAGGTTTTATATCAAGTGCATTTATATTTAGATTAGAACCCCTTAGTACATCTGCTATTGCATTACGTTCTTCCTTTAGATCTGCAAAGGTTGAGCTTATGAATGCAGAAGGATGTGATGTATGTATATTAATTTTCACGTGATTTTCTCAAAATATTATTCGCAAGTGGTGATTTATTAATTTTTAAACATAACGCTCTCATCAGGGGCTTTCAGAAGGGGCGCGATTTTTGCGAATGCAAAAAATCGTGAACCTTCTGAAAGTCCATCTGGATGAGTTTGTTAGGGCATTTACTTGCCATGAAATATCGGACCCATAAGATCTTTAAGATTGTCATCATTGTCGTATTCACAGTTCACATAATAATATGCAAATGGTTTTTCACATTGTTCTTTAGATAGCCCTGTTCGCCTAGATATATTATCGATAATATGAGCAAACTGATGTTTTGCTTTTTTCCTGGGCTTCTCAATATTGATGTTTCTATACTCTTCGCCATCCATAATTCGACTTATATCGACATTATTTCCATCAAATAGACTATTTATTGCGCCACTGTGAGTAAGTATGTTAGATTCAAGTAGGTCGATAATCCCCTGCTCTGGAGTGCAAGGTAGATATTTAATTTTCCCTTTGTTGTTTTTAACTTTTTGTAGGAATTCGTATTTTTCGTTTTGTTTCGCCTCTTCAATAGATTCTGTTTCTACATCCTTATCTAAAAATGCATACCTTTTTACTTCATCTCCGAATATTTGGTCAGAATTCGTCAAAAACTCTATTGTTTCCTTAAACCCTCCAACAGGAATTACTTTGTAGTATGGGGGGATGATAGACGTGAAGGCAGTAGATTTATATTTACCTATCATCTGTTCCAACATTTGTTTTGCTTTGTAATCTTCGACAAAGAATAAAAAATCTGGAGGTATTTCATCATCATATGCAATATCACCAAGCGCCTGAGCTGGATAAACATTTGTGAGGCATTCAACTACACCTTCTCCATTATCCCTTAAAAGCAGAATTCTTTTACGTGAAGCACGTTTTATTAAACTGGCAGAGTGTGTTGAAAATATGACCGTCAGATTCTTATCCTTCGCAACTCGCAGCAAATAGTTAAAAAGTGCTGCTTGTGCTTTGGGATGCAAGGCCATTTCAATCTCGTCGATTAAGACTAGAGAGTTATAGCTTATGTCTTTTAGGCTTGCTACAAGCCTTAACACACAAAGCTCACCAAGACTGAAATTCTTTTCACTAAAATAGTGGTTTTTTCCTCTAATTTTTTTAGCAATAAGATAAGCTCTATTTCCATGCCCCCTCTTCGTATTAACATATTTAAGGTTATCAAATTTTTCATCACAGAGAATAATTTTTATGTCTCTAGAAATTTCATTCTCAGCTGATTTTATTCTATTTGCCTTAAGCTCATCTCCAGTTGCCTCGATTCTTTTTGCATCTGCTGCAATAAATCTTACTTGCGGGAACCCAAATTCCCCTAGTACTTTGCTGTTTTTACGTGGTGTTGGTGACCAACGTGTATTTCCATATTTATACGATACCTTTTTATCACCAACAATATAGCTGATAGTGGAGTCCCCAAAAAAATCCAATTTATTTTCATTTGCTGTTGTTTTGAAAAAATTAGAAAAAGCATTGCTAAATCCTATTCTGTGGAGCGTTGTTAATAATGTTGTCTTTCCTGAGCCATTGGCACCGGTTAGGACATAAACGCCCGGATTTGGAATAGTGAACTCCATGCTATTTATATTTTTAACTTTTGATATCTGTATTTTTCTCATAAATTACTTATTTAATTTAACTTTCTATTTGCCCTAACGTTTAGCATTTGCGGCATTTTGGTCGTTGCTGTTTTTCAAGCAACGACCAAAATGTCCGACAAGATGCGTTTGTTAGATTTTTGTTTTTTCATATAGCTCATAAATTATACGCTCTTTCCTTGAACCAAAATATTGATATATGGCACATCCAAGAGAAACGCCTGTTGCAGTGACAAATGAGCTTAATATGAACCCTATTCTTATGCCTATAGAATGTGAAAGTTCATTGTTGAGTTTTATTAAATCTAAATCAGTCTCTGTAAGATTTTGCCCTTCAAAGAAAAGTGACGCTATAGAACTCGTTAATTCAGAGAATTTTGTATATGAATTAATATAAATAACATATGTTAAAACACCAAAGGCAATGGACAGAATTGTGAATAAAACAGCTTTTTTATAACGCTGATTATATTGTTTTATGATTTCTTCTATATATTCTTTATCTGACTTCATTTTGATAGATGTTTTATCATATTAAAATATAACGCTCTCATCAGGGGATTTTAAAGTTGGCGTGACTTTTTGCGGTAGCAAAAATC
>CAYREN010000571.1:0-3051 GCA_964423255.1 uncultured Roseivirgaceae bacterium
TACATCATGGTAAATGGAGGTACGTATGCCGGTCATGGAATGACCGGTTCGCAAAAGGATTATTATGATGGTTGGATGCATACGGAAACTGGCAGCCTTGGCTTGTGGTATTCAGAAAATCCATATGGGCCATGGGAGCAATTTTTTTATACAGATTACTGGACGGTTGATGATGATAAAAATAGAACCTACCAGCCAAAGCTTTCTCCAAAATGGATTAGTGAAGATGGTAAAAAAATGGTGCTAATTTGGTCTGACGCCATGAAGAATGAAAAGGGCCAATCACATGAAATCAATTACATGTGGAATCAGATGGGAATAACTATTAATGTAGAATAAATTATGAAACTGTATAGACAAATACCTATATATATTTTTTTATTGGTTTTACTGACATGTGGGTTCCCCATCAATGCCCGTCAACCTACTCAAATATCAGGCACGAATTTTCACATAAAATTTGACACAAGAAAAGGGCTTTATTCTATTAAGCATAACAATAAACTATTGGTATATAACGCACGTCTTGAAATAAAAATGGAAGATGGTATTATAAAATCCAGTGACAAGGGGATACAGTTTAAGTCTGTCAATGAAACTTTTTCCGATCCTCTTGGTAGCGGCAAAATGATGAAAGTATTTATGGGGTTTCCCGGTATTGATGCAACGATTCAGTTTAAAATTTATGATTCGAAAGATTTAATGACAATTTATGTTGATCTCATAAATAACTCAGGAGAAGATATCCCCTTGCAGGAAATCAGGCCAATTGTTGTTGATGGTACTGAATCGAGTAATTTGAAAATTGATGATAAAATTGAAGGTACCAGGTTGCTGACTATGGGATATTCATTTGTGGATAGTGGCGAATTGATGTTCTTAAATAACCAACATTTTGACTACAGCTCAAATTGCAATATTGCATTTTATGTTCCCGAAAAATCAATTGGATTAACTATTGGGTCTTTAAATTTTGACCAAACTGAAACGCAAGTTTATTTAAGAAATGACCCAAAAAAATTTGCAAATGGAGAGTTTCCCGGTTATGGATTAAAAGTGGCATGTTCAACCAACAAAGAGGGCTCTAGTCTTTATCGTTACAAAAAGACGGACCAGCATTCATCGATGGTTACAAAAGACAATTTCAATATCGAGGTTGATTACTGGATGTCAGATGATTCTACTGAACGGTACAATGAGTATCTATTAAGAAAAGGAGCGACTATTTCATCAGGGCCAATAGCTTTTATCTTTGATAAAGACCCTAATACCACATTAGAAAAATGGGCAGATTATTTTCACGATTTTAATGATGTTAAACTAAATAGCAATTTGCCCATTGGCTGGAGTTCCTGGCCCGATTTATATTATAACATTGATGAGGTTAAGATGCTGAGAGTTTGTGATTTTATTGTTGATCAGCATTTACCAGATTTTGGTTTCGATATGATTCAAATTGACGATGGATTTCAGGAAAAATATGGTGATTGGGAAGGTAATTTATATTTTCCGCACGGCATGAAATGGCTTGCCGATGAAATTAAAAAAAGAGGCCTGAGGCCTGGTATCTGGCTGGCGCCTTATGCATTTTCCATTAATACAGATGAAGCCTTAAATCATAAGGATTGGATGTTCCACTACAAAGAGGTGGATAGTGCACAGACCATCCCCTACTATCTTGGAATTCCTGTTTACTGCATGGATGTTTCTATACCTGAATCTCAGGATTGGTTAGACAGTATGTATTCAACTATATCGAATGACTGGGGATATGAAATGATTAAACTTGATTTTATTCTTCACTCAGTTGCTGAGGGCAATCAATTTGCTGATAGATATATGACTAAAGCAGAAGCGTACAGAAAAGGGTTGATGATATCAAAAAATGCTCTTGGCGAAGATGGCTATCTATTGGAGTGTGGCATAATGACAGCTGCCGGAGTAACCGATGGTTGGAGAACTAATCGTGATATTGAGGCTGCCTGGAACGAATTGACTATGGAACACGGTACTGGTTATTCAACGCCAAAGCATTATTATATGAATGGGAAGCTGTTTAATACTGATGCCGACCACCTTGTGGTAAGAGAAGATAGGGGTTTAACATTAGATCAGGCTCGTGTACTGGCAACAAATGTTGCTATGGGTGGTAGTCAGGTTTTGGCAGGCGATGAGTTTTATAAACTACCTGATGAGAGATTACAAATTATAAAAAGTGTAATTCCTCCTTATGGAAAACCTGCTCGTTCTGTCGATCTTTTTGAAGTAAACCAACCGGCAATCAATTCTTTACATATAAAGAATGGTTTTGAAGATTGGTGGGTAATATCTGTAACAAACTGGACAGATGAAAGCCAGGAAAAAAGTATTGACTTAATAAAAGCTGGTTTAGATAAAGACCAGAAATATTTGGCGTATGAATTCTGGGAGCAGGATTTTATTGGAGAAGTGAGTAATGAATTAATGCTGAATCTTAAACCTACATCTTCAAAGGTTATTGCTTTTAGAAAAAAACTCAACAGGCCTCAAATAATTGGAACAGACAGACATATTCTTCAGGGTGCTGTAGAATTGGAAAATGTTGAATGGGATCCTAAAACAAAACAAATCTCTGGAAGACTTTTAGGGGCGCGTGAACACGTATTTAATGTAATGGTTCATGTCCCGATTGGATTTGAAATTCTACGGATTAGTGTTGAGGGTAAAGAGGTGAATGCGGAAAGCATATCTAATAATTTAATTGCTGTTCCTATTGACTTTGATGACAGAAAAATAGGTGCTTTTTCTTTAACATTTGACTAAAAACACAGAAGAAATTTATAAAGCCTCTTTAATTCCTTTTTGAAACAAAATTATTAGAGGCACTCTTATTTAAATATTAATAGTCTATGCGTTATTTCATTACTCTGATCATCGTTATTTTCTTCTTCTCCTGTAATTCCGAAAAAGAAAAAACAGCATTATCATCTGCCCCTTGTATTCAATCTTTTGTACAAACATTCCCTCAAATAAATGGAAACCGAAATGTAGAAAGTATTGGATTATTAAATC
>CAYREN010000572.1:0-3034 GCA_964423255.1 uncultured Roseivirgaceae bacterium
CAGATCCTGAGGGTGGGACGGCTATTATGCTAACAAATTAACAGATCACTATGACTGCCAGTAAACTGATATATGATGTATCTATTATCCTGATTAATTATAATTCAAGTGATTATACGCAGGAATGTGTTAAGTCGATTTTAGAGAAGACCGGCGATAATGTCAGGTTTAATATCATAGTAGTAGACAACTGTTCTGCAGAAGAAGACTATCTGAAGATACAAAATCTGGGTGATACAGGAAATGTCTGTGTCGTCAGGAGTAAGATTAATCTGGGATTTGCGGGTGGGCACATGTTTGGCCTGCAATTTACCCGAGCAAAATATTATTTTTTTCTGAATAATGATTGCCAGTTTCTAAATGATTGTGTGACAGAACTCTATACGTTTTGTGAGAAAAATAAAAACGTGGGTATGTGTTCACCACAAATGTATTCAATTGATAGAAATCCAGTTCCTTGCTTTGATTATTTCCCGATTATATCTTCCAAAATACTGGGTACAGGTATTTTCAGGTTTATAAAGGGTAAAGACTATCATTACAGAAAAAAAATATATAAGGAGCCAATCAAGGTGGATGTTGTTAGTGGCAGCCAGATGTTTGTTCGTGGTGTATGCCTGAATGGTTTGGGTGGCCTGGACACAAATTTTTTCCTTTATTGTGAAGAGGAGGATTTCTCAATTAGAATCCATAAAAGCGGCTTTGATACCTATATTGTTCCTTATGCAAAAAATATTCATGTTGGCAGCGGCAGCACAGAAAAAAGCCTGCTTATTAAAAAAGAATTCTATATTTCGTTTTTGTATCTGTATCGTAAACATTACGGCATATTTAAAACAGAAATACTGCGCTTAATCCTTTTGTTGAGACTAGTGAAAAAAATATTTTTCGATACAGATAATTTTAAATTATTCGGCTTCGTGATTTTTTCAGCCAATATGGCTAACAGTATGAGGCACAAACAGAAACTGGTTGAACTGGATCAGGAATAATATTATGCATGTGATATTTATGCGAATACATGGTGGATAAATGGGTACGTTATTTAGAGATATCAGTCGTTTTATAAGGATTCCTGTTAATCGTGCGGATGCAATAAAGAGAATAAAAGAATTTTATTCGAAAGAACGAAGTATTGATGAGCTTGTTGATACGGCTATGGACATGGGGACTAAAGGGCACTATAGAATAAACTCCATGCAGGTGCGTTCAGAAATACTGTCACTGGTTGAAAAAGTTAGTGAAATTAAGCCGAAAACAATTCTTGAAATAGGCACCTGCAATGGTGGGACCCTGTTTTTATGGTCAAATCTGGCGTCGAAAAAAGTGATAACATGTGATTTGATTATTCACAAACATAGAAAAGAACTCTACAGTCGATTTCCACCGCCAGATTCAAAATGTGTTGTTGTACCTCTGGAAGGTGATTCACATGATCTTCAATTCAGGAAAAGGGTGGAAAATGAACTGAATGGAAGCCAGGTCGACTTTCTGTTTATTGATGGTGATCACAGTGAGCAAGGAGTTGAAGCTGATTATAATAATTATAAAGGGTTAGTGCGCCCAGGAGGTTTGATCGCATTTCATGATATTGTTAAAAATCAGCCAGTAGCAGGAAATCAGGTGTATTATTTCTGGCAGCGACTTAAACAGGTTGAACAGGTGGAAGAGTTTATAAGTGATCATAACCAATGCGGATATGGGATTGGTTTGGTAAGAATCAACGGCTAACACATCTTATAAGTTCTTCAATAATTCCGAATATGATAAAATTGATATGGATGTAAAAACAGAAAATACCTGTCATATAAATAAAACTGTTCCTGATTTGAGTTCTGATAATATCAGGGAGATCTGTGTTTATTGCTGGGGTTTGTTAGGTGATGTTTTTGTGCGGGTTCCGCTTATTGAGGCGTTGAAGGAACACTTTCCTGAGAGCAGTATTACTGTTGTAGTTGATTCCTATTCGCATAAAGTCATTGAGAGTCACCCTGATGTTGATGATATTTTGATATATGACAGAAAAAAGAGACCACTACTCAAGTATTTAACCAATTCCCTGAGATCTATTATCTATCTCCGGCGAAAGAAGTTTGATTTGAGCATTAATTTATATTCTGGTGGAATAAGTGCATTCATAACAAGGCTAACTAACGCCCGAGTACGAATTGGTTTTAGTCATACCAAAGAACTGCGCAAGGCGAATAACGTGTTAGTCGAGCATCCGTCAATATGCCAAAATGCTACGAAAGTGCTGGCGGAATTATTAGTACCATTGGGTATAAACAAAGAACAGGTAAGAAGTGGGACGAGTTATTATTGTCTGCCAAAGTATCAGGAAAAGGCAAAGAGTCTTCTGGCCGATAATAATGTCAGGTATATAGCGGTGAATCTCGGGGCCAGCACTTCGGATAAGATGTGGCCTGTACGGAATGTTGTGGCATTACTTGCTGAGGTAGGCAAAGAGTATAGTATTGTTCCGGTAGTATTTGAGAATCCCGGCCAGGAATATCTGGCGCATGAATTCAAATCTTTCTATGAAGGGCATGGCAAGTCTATTTTACTCTCAGGCTTTAAATTTCCTGAAGAGGCTGCTGTGCTTGAAAAATGTGATGTTTTAATCAGTGGCGATACAGGTCTGATGCACCTTGGCTCTGGGGTTAAAACCCCTATATTCGCTTTCTTCCTGGTTACGCGACCCGAACCTGTTACACCAGACGATTGCCCATTTTACGCGTGTATGATCGAGATTGAAGATGCTATGGATAAATTTGGTTGGCGGGAATGTGGCTGGTCTATGCTTAGCAATGATATATCTGTAGATTTTGCGGCCAGCAAATTCAGGGGCTTTGTGAAAAATGAACTTGGATGGTCTAAGTAAAATATTATGAGGTTCAAACTTTTCTGCCTCACTGATCAGGTGGCAGGGACAGGATAAATTTATCAAGCATGTCAGTAACATCATTAATAGTAATTTTATCCATCGTTCCCGCTCTGCGAACCCGTATTCCCCAGGGTAATTCATCCGCTGTTT
>CAYREN010000573.1:0-3021 GCA_964423255.1 uncultured Roseivirgaceae bacterium
CGGTGAACGGCCCTTCGTGTTTACCCAGTTAAAAAGTGGTGAAGGTCTGGATGTGGTGATTGATTTTTTAACCCGGGAAGGCATGTTAAAAACCGTTCAGTAAGCTACTTTACCCACTTTTCTTTCAATAACCACGAATAATTTAGTGAATTACAGGCTGTTTACAGAGAAAAACGTGACGCTATGTGAATATTATATCCATGGCTTTATCATGGTATTTGAGGATGTTGACCCGGTTTTGTATATGCTTTAATCTGCTTTGGCCTGGAAATCAGTTAACCGGGTATTTCCATATAACTTATAGAGTTTTATAGAGGGGGAGTTAACTTATGAGCCTTGCTATCACGTTTTTTGTTGTGCTGATGGGTACTGCATTTGTAGGAATGTTTACCTCTTAATTGATGGTAACAGGTGGCTTTCCTCCGGGAAAACTGCCAAAAAAGGGCTGGGGCGGCGATATACTGCTCCAGCCCTTTTTTATTGTGCATTATCTCAAACTACCCGATCAAACCACCCAATTTGTTGTGTTAGCTGTTTTTTTGACACGTTTGTAACAAGTATTTTGACGTGAAACTTAACTCTCGTTCAATTTCAATCAATAAATCAGCAAAATTTACTGCAACATCATTTTTCCTGACCATATCAACAAGTACATCACACATTCCTGACAATTTTCGGGCACCGAGGTTAGCGCTACTGCCTTTTAATGAATGGGCTGAAAATTCTATGTTATTCATATCAAGGTTTTGAATAGCCAGTCGTAATTCATTGAGTCGTTTGTCGGCACTCTCAATAAACAGCAGAATAATCTCGGTATATTGCTCTGCTGAAAGCACTGACACAAGATCATCCAGTAACTTGAAATCAAAATGCGCAGACAGGTTTAGATCATCACTGTTGATTTTAAATTTGGAAAAAACATCACGTATTGCCTGTATGCGTATGGGTTTAACCAGGAAATCATCCATACCGGAAGACAAACATGCCTCCCGGCCAGCATCCAGTGCATTTGCCGTTAATGCAATAATCGGAGTACGCTCCAGCCCCTGCTCGTATTCCATGTTTCGCATCTTTCTTGTGGCTTCAAGCCCGTCCATAACCGGCATTTGACAGTCCATCAAAATTAAATGATATTTATTCGATTGAAATAATGAAAGCGCCTGAAACCCATCGCTCGCAATATCGACTTTGTAACCCTGTTTATGCAATATTGCCACAGCAACTTGTTGATTTATCGCATTGTCCTCAACCAAAAGTACGGTTTCCGCATGATTCCGTATTAAAGGCTGTTGACCTGTATCTCCCGCATTATCTGCACCGTTATTTTCCCTCTCCTGCAACAATGAAAAAACTTCAAATAATGCGGCACGCCTTATTGGACGACTTATATGTGCATCAAGCTGAAAAGTTTTCGTCTTTCTTGCGGTATCGCTCTCTGAAAACCGAAAAATCCCGATACATTTTTTTGCATTAACAATTTTTTTCCGCAAATTGTTTGCATCAGTAATACTGCAACCCGACAATTCATCAATATCCAGTATTGCAAAATCCACCAGGGGAATTTCTGGAACCGTAAAAACATCGTCCGCACAGCCCGCAGACATCACCACTGTACAGCCCCAATATTGAACAAGGCTGGTTATTGTTTCCCGAACCGCAACACTGTGCGCAAAAATATAAACTGTTAATCCATGAAAATAGTCTTTTTCCTGGTAGTCTGCCATTCGCCCTGAAGAAGCGAGCCTGGCCGTAAACCAAAATGTACTACCAGCACCCTCTATAGAGTCAACACCCATTTTCCCATCAAATAATTTTACCATTTGTTGACATATTGACAGGCCAAGACCAGTACCACCATATTTTCGGGTTGTCGATTCATCTGCCTGTGTAAAGGTATTAAATATTAATTTTTTAGCCTGCCCGGAAATACCAATACCTGTATCGCGTATTATAAATCTAAGAAAATCACTATCCACAGAGGTATCGCTTTTATCGCATTCCAGACCAATAAATATCTCACCACGATCTGTAAATTTCATGGCATTACCAATCAGGTTATTTAAAATCTGTCGTAACCTGGTTGGGTCGCCAAGAACATAATCCGGCACATCGTTACCAATATGAGAAATAATCTCAACACCTTTATCCTGTATTTTCTTGGCGTATAACCCCACCACTTCTTCAAGTAAATGTCGCACATCAAAAGAAATTGATTCAAATTCAATTTTTCCTGCTTCAATTTTTGAAAAATCCAGAACATCATTAATAACCGTCAACAAGGCTTCTGCTGAATTGTAGGCCGTATCAATAAAATATTTTTGCTCGGAAACCAGTCGGGTATCACGCAACAAATCCAACATACCCAACACCCCTGTCATTGGCGTACGTATTTCGTGGCTCATGTTGGCAAGAAACGTTGATTTTGCTTTTGTGGAATCTTCAGCCTGTGAATAAGCTAATGATAATTCAGTATTCTTCTTGCTTAATTCCTGACTCTTGTTTCGCACATTTCGTGTGACCATCCATGCAATGAAAACACCCACCACCAACGTAAAAATACCAAGCAAGAGCAACATCAACCAAATAAACTGATAATCATTTTTGTTACTCTGCACAGCATTATTGGTATATTGCTGTTGTAAATTAATCAGTCCGTCCAAAAGACTCAACAATATTTTTTGCTCCTGAAGACCTTCGGTTACTGCGAGAGCAATGACATTATCCGGCGTTTCCTGCATCAGCAGTTCGGCGACTTTTCGGTTTTTAATCTGCGCTTTATTTGCCGCTATATCCAAACTATTATAAATTTCATATTCCCTTTTATTGGCACCCAGATTAACCAGTTCCTCCCTTCGATTACGATAATCACCTGCATATGAATAAAATCGTAACAATTCTGCGTCACGTGCAAAATAATCGTCCGTTGCCAGCATCGTATAAATACTGATTACCCTTTGCAGAATGGCGTCACGCATGGAAAAAGCCAGTGCGACCTTTTTATTGTGCACCTCGACAATGGCC
>CAYREN010000574.1:0-3008 GCA_964423255.1 uncultured Roseivirgaceae bacterium
TTTCCTGGAGGGAGTAATACTTCTGTACTTTTCCAGCTTAAGTCTGAGGTTTGCACAGGTGTTTTTATCGTTGACTCCCATGCTTGGCGCATACCTTTCTCCATACGATCAGCCAACACAAATCTACGCTCTGGAGATCCATCATTGTATTTTCCTGCGGTGATATTGCCAGCTGCACCAGTAAAATAAATATGTGGAACACTCAGAAGTTTTTCTCTATTCTCTCTTGCTATTCCTACAAAATCAGAAGTTACATCACCTTTACCATAATGACTCATAGGATGTGTTGCGTAATAATTTAACACTACTATTGGACTGTCTTCATTCCAAAAGCTAACACATTTAATCCATGGATCTATTAATCCTTCGGGGGCTGCAATGGCAGTGGAATCTGTGGTTCTGCTATATCTGACAATCTTAACCTGCCCGTCTTCGCCAAGAATCCTGCGGCTTGAGGCTACTTTTTCAACTTTAGCTTCGCCAAAACCCAAGTGGGTAACGGATTGAGCATTTTGCATGGCATTTTGAACAGCTACAACTACTGTTTTAACAACTTGATGTGAAAAAAGTGTGTCGTAGCGCCATCCTCCCAATCCATATTTTTCAAGAATCCTCGCAGTAGTAAAATCATTTCGGCGTCCATCATGCTGATGAAGTGCATGAACTGAAACTCGGTCAATGGTAGTGCCAACAGCCTCAGCAATACTTTGTCGCCACAAATCCTGTCCTTCATTTGCAATACCAATCCAATCTACCGCACATAAAACAATGGGGTCTTCATCAGATAAAATAACAATTCCTTTGGCATAGAGAGAATCAACAATTGATCGTGTTTTTGCGTAGGCCACCGGGCTGCCTATTGGCGGTGAAACATTGACTTTGAATACACCAACTTTTATTGAGTCCGTTTTAGTTTTGCATCTGTTTGTGGATAAAACCAATATGCCCAATATGGATAAAATAAATAATGTTTGAAAATTGAATAGATTTTTCACGTCTTTGAAATTATAGTGTTTTAAAAAAATAGATATCTTTAGAAGTTTAATGACAACGTTTAATGTTTAAAATTTCATACTGGACTTGCATTGCATCTTCAGTTATATATTTGGTCAGGCATTGTTCTGAATAAATTACTTGTAGAACCATAAACCAATCATTTTACAATTTCAAGTGCTGACAATGTAAACTTAGGACGACTTTTCATTTCTATGGCGTTATGGCTGAAGAAAGGATAAACACTCCATTCTACACAAGTCAATAGATCCGGTTTGTTGTCTCCATCCATATCACCAATCCATGGGTGTGGACCATGATTGGTAACTTTGATTGGATCTCCATAACAACTAAAAGTTCTTGGTGGTTCGAACACGGGCAATTTCTTTGTGCCAGCATTACGCAGTAGGTAAATACTGGAATTCCCGCTTGAGCCAGAGCAGGAATAAATCAAGTCAATTAGTCCGTCAGCATCCCAATCAATTGGTTTAAACGATTCTGTCCAATGGCTCTGTCGATTCACTATCTTGTCGTCGATCAATCTTCCATCTGTCAATTTTACAAGATAATCTTTTTTTAAGCGCAATTTACCCTCCTTGTCATAATACTGAGTGAATAAGGTTGCCTTGTTTATATAACCATCGTGGGTGATAAAATCCATCAGCCCATCGTTGTTCCAGTCTGCAAATGCGGCTCCAGTTCGCCATAGAAATGGGCGATCTTTTTCATATGGGTAAGGAGCGTTGTCGATATTTTTGTCAGAGGCAAGTTGCGAGGATATGGATCGTAATTCTGGTGAATCGGGATATCCATCGCAAATGATCTGAAGTTGTGGTCCAAACTTAGGTTTTTCCATTGTACCAATGTTTTTGTACCATAATATTCTGTTGGTTTCATTGGGCAACATTAAATCAGGCAGACCATCGCTGTCCCAATCTGTATAGATAGGATAGTTATAACCCATGTCGTGCCAGTTCTTTCCTCCAAGGATCTTATTACGTGTCAATCGAATTGGCTTCCCTTCAGAAAGGATATATTGACTTTCAGAGAATGCCATCTTTTGGTTAGAACCTTTGTTTATAAGGATGCGAGGCCAGCCATATCCACCACCTACCAACATATCCAAATCCCCATCGTTATCCCAATCACAGAGGTATGGCCATGCCTGGTCTGACAATGATAATACTGCAGAAATGGATTTTAATAAGGTGGACTGTTTAAATTGAGGTAGACTGTCTTTAGTATTAGTTTGTTCAAAGAAAGACAAATTTTCATAATGATTATGGCTAACTAACAACCCACGGTGAGGGCCATCGTTTACTGCTGCAATAGCACGAGGATATGAATTATCAATATCTTTTAGTGGTATTGGAGGTCCAAACTCAGGTATGTCGCCTCCAAGGTTTTGCTTCCAGACTATTATGTAATTTGAAAGCCCTTCACCTGCTATTTCTTGCAGACAGACTGCGTCTAACTTCTGGTCGCCATCTATATCATAAAAACAGGGGTCTATGCCTGCATTGATGGAAACGCCTTTTGCAAGTTTTACAGGCCATCCGCTAGGATTGGTGTTTTCTAGATAGATATCGCCAACTACGAAATCTATAGCTCCATTTTGGTCCAGATCAACAGCGCGGCAAGCATTCCACTTGTCTGTCTGTCGTGGTACGTTACCACTGGTCACAAATATTGGCATTCCTCCAGTATCTCGTTTGCCCGAATTTAAATAAAAATAAATTTGATCATCGCCGTTGGGAGCATAAATAATGTCGGTAAGATTGTCGTTGTTAAGATCAGCGAAGTCGGCAAACATATAGATATTACTGAAAAACTTAAAGTCAGTTGAATCGGCATGTGAGACATAGCGTATACGTAGCATATCTCCAAATTCAAAATTATCAGTATTACCTACTCTGGGATAGCAGATGATCCCATCCCAAGGCCAGCCTGGCCTGTAGGCATAATTCCAACTACCGACCAAATCGCGCTTGCCATCACCGGTCAGATCTATCAGA
>CAYREN010000575.1:0-3003 GCA_964423255.1 uncultured Roseivirgaceae bacterium
TAGTTATGAAAAAGTAAGTGTAAAATTTAAAGATCAAATAGTTTGCGAATAACTTTTAATTATGGAAAATGATAAAATAGTCGTCGGTCTGGACATCGGAACAACAAAAATTTGCGCTATCGTAGGACGCAAAAATGAGTATGGCAAGCTTGAGGTACTAGGAATGGGTTTGGCAGTATCTGACGGAGTGATCCGCGGTATTGTATCAAATATTGATAAGACCATTTTTGCTATCGAAAAAGCCGTTGAAGAAGCAGAAGCTCAATCGGGAATCAACATCCGTGTCACAAATGTTGGTATTGCAGGTCAACACATCAGGAGTTCAATTCAGCATGGAAGTATCATGCGAAATTCTTCTGAAGATGAGATCACCATCGAAGATATCAATCGCATTACCAACGATATGTACAAAATCGTAATCCCTCCGGGAAGTGAGATTATACATGTGATGCCGCAAGATTATTATGTCGATTATGAAGATGGCATCAAAGATCCTGTTGGCATGTCAGGCGTAAGACTCGAAGCTGATTTCCATGTGATCACAGCTCAAACCAATGCTATCAACAATATTAACAAATGTGTGAAAAGAGCAGAATTGGAAATCGATAATCTCATTCTTGAACCATTGGCATCAAGCCTGTCGGTACTCAGCGATGAAGAAAAAGAGGCTGGCGTATGTCTGGTGGATATTGGAGGTGGAACTACAGACATTGCTATTTTTCATGAAAATATAATCAGACATACTGCAGTGATACCCCTTGGTGGAAATATCATCACACAAGATATCAAGCAAGGATGCCTGGTCATGCAACATCAGGCAGAGCGCTTAAAAACTAAATTTGGAAAAGCCATTGCCGAAGAGGCAAGTCCCAATGAAATTGTTTCTATTCCCGGGCTTAGAGACAGGGCACCAAAGGAGATTTCTCTGAAAAACCTTTCTCATATTATCGAAGCAAGAATGCAGGAAATCATTGAGCTGATTCATTCAGAAGTCATTACTTCCGGCTTCCAAAATAAATTAGCCGGAGGAATTGTAATTACTGGTGGTGGATCACAACTACAGGGTTTAAAACAACTATTTGAATATATGACCGGTATGGATGCCAGAATTGGTTATCCCAATGAACACCTTGGCAGAAGCAAAGTAGAAGCTGTAAAAACCCCAATGTATGCCACTGCAGTTGGCCTTGTGCTTTCGGGATTCAGAGCACTTGATGAAAGAGAAAACAGATATATGGAAAAAACAGAAGTTTTTAATAATAGAAAAACAAAACGTGACGGAGGGGGAGATTTTTTCAGAAAAATAATTGACAAAACAAAAGGCTTGTTGATAGATGATATTGACAACAAGGAAGATTACTAACAAAAATTGAATTACAAGAACTAAACATTTTAGTCATGATTGATAACACATATTCATTCGACATCCCAAAGCATTTAAAATCCATTATTAAAGTAATTGGGGTAGGTGGCGGAGGAAGCAATGCCGTCAACCACATGTACAGCCAGGGTATCAGAGATGTAGAATTTGTTGTTTGCAATACAGATTCTCAGGCATTGCTCACGAGTCCTATTCCAAACAAACTACAGCTGGGAATTCACCTTACAGAGGGTCTTGGTGCAGGAGCCAACCCCGAACAAGGCATGAATGCTGCACTGGAAAGCAAAGAAGAAATTCGCACACTATTAAGCGATGATACCAAAATGGTATTCATCACTGCCGGAATGGGTGGTGGTACTGGAACAGGTGCAGCACCGGTTATTGCAAGAGTTGCCAGAGAATTGGGGATACTCACTGTCGGCATTGTCACTGCCCCATTTGGTTTCGAAGGCAAAAAGAAAATGAACCAGGCAGAGGCAGGCATCAAAGAGCTGAAGGATAATTGTGATACTGTACTGGTTATTCTCAATGACAAATTGAGAGAGATATACGGAAACCTCCCTATAAGAAATGCATTTGCCCAGGCTGATAATGTGCTTACCACTGCAGCCAAAGGTATTGCAGAAATTATTACGGTGCCCGGATATGTAAATGTCGATTTTGAAGATGTAAAAACTGTAATGCAAAATTCAGGTTCGGCAGTGATGGGATCTTCTACAACTGATGGCGAAAATAGAGCCCTCAGGGCTGCTGAAGAAGCGTTGGCTTCTCCATTGCTAAATGAAAAAGATATACTTGGAGCTCAGAAAGTGCTCTTGTCAATTATTTCTGGAGAAGAGGCAGAATTACAGATGGACGAACTTTCGGAAATCACGGACTATATTTCTGAAATGGCCGGTGATGAAGCCGAAGTAATCTTTGGGCATGGAATTGATCCTGAAATCGGTGAAAGCATCAGTGTAACAGTTTTAGCAACAGGATTTGATCATCTTCCTGAAAAATTAAATAGGAACAAACCAAAAGTTGTTCATCTTATAACTGGTGATGAGGTAAAAAAACCAGATGGACAAATTGATATATTTGAACCAGAGCCTGAGCAGCCTTTACCATCAACCCCTGCTCAACCTGAGCTTTTTGATAATACCAGGCAATATACTTTCGAAAAACCTGTGATGCCTGAAGAACAAAAAGAAGAATTTAGTAAACATACCGTTGGGTTGGATGAAGACTTGTTGGTTAAAATTGATGAAGAGCAAAAAGTTGAACATGGTGTTCCAGAAACTGTGAGCAATAGCATGGACAATAAAAGATCTGCACTTGAGCAGCAATCCAAAGAGCGGGTAGAAAAACTTAAGGGACTAAAGCATCTTCACCATGATCGCGACGAAAGTTATAGAGATAAATGGGACACACCGGCATATATAAGGAGGAATGTCGATTTGCAAAATGTACCACATTCATCAGAGCAGAATGTTTCCAGGTACAATTTGAATGATGACAATCAAATAATTGGCAACAATAAATTTTTGCATGATAACGTAGATTAGTTGAAATACTACGGATTTACAAAGTAAAAAATATCTTAACCCACTTAGCTTTTAGCCTAGTGGGTTTATTTTTTT
>CAYREN010000576.1:0-3002 GCA_964423255.1 uncultured Roseivirgaceae bacterium
CAATTCCTGTTGGGATTGCAATAATCCCATAGCCAAGTATCATTATGAATGAAGCTAATGTCTGTCCTATTACAGTTTGAGGAGCTATATCGCCATAGCCAACAGTTGTCATTGTAACAATCGCCCAATAAATGCTTCTGGGAATACTGTCAAATCCATTTTTACCTCCTTCAATTATGTACATAATAGTACCTACAATTAGAACAATACAAACCACCCGCGCCAAAGGTCATCAATTATATTTGGCCAGAATTTAATTATCTGGTTGAACTTGAGGCTACCGAATGGACAAAAAGTATTAAAACACTACTCAAACTGGCAATAGAATTGAAAATAAAATGCCTTAATACAGTAAAGACGATCATAGCGTGGTGGAAATAAAAACAACCTTAAATCAACTTCTAAACTAAATACTGAGTAAAAATAAAGCTCCAAAAACGCTGACACCTCATAAATCATTCAGAGATTATAGAGCGTATCTTTTTACCTTTCTGTACAATAATATTGTGCCTGCTGATAATAATTCCTCTGAAAGAGGAACTATAAACTTCAAAGTCAAATTGAAAATATTCGCTCAATTTAAAACCGGTCATAATACATTAGCGAATATCATATCATTAATTGATACTCGTAAAAAAAATGATATCACCGTATTTCATAAAATAAATCTTAACGCTCAAATATCTTTGCTCGTTGAGTAGCTACAACCTGAAGTGATTTTTTGAAACTTATCAAGTCGTTATACTTGATAAGTTCATAAATTAAATATCCATAAACTGGCAAGTATTCCATAAATAGTACCCATAGTTGCTCCTGAAAACCATCGGCAGAATAACCAGCATAAGAAAGGAAAATCGTAAAAGACCATATCAAAGGAAACCGATATCTCGAAAAGAGAGAAAATGCCACCAATGGAGTTGCATACCAAGGATGGATGATAGAGGCCATAGAAAAATAGATAAATAATGCCCAGAAAAGCACTCCAGGTAAATTTTGTTTTTTTGTGTTTTCGAAGAAGGTGACAAGGAGGATCAGAGAGATAGTAATTAATGCAAACCATTTGCTGGCTTCCTGAATAATATCCCATCCTTTAATCCAAAAACCAATCGCCCTTACTATGTAAAATATACTTGCATTAAATTCAAATTTTTGAAAATATAAACCAATGCTTGATGACATGCCAGAGATCAAGGAATTATCAAGAAATGGTAAAAAGGTAATGGCAGTAAAACCTAATGTTAGTAGATAAAAAACCAATGCCTTTTTTACTTTCAATCTTTTCAAGAAAAATGGAAGCAGTAGGATAGGTGTTAATTTTGACGAAATAGCTAAGGCAAAAGCTACAGCACCAAATAATATTTTTTTCGAATTAAGCAGAAAAACTCCAAGAAGTACAAATACAATCATAAAGGCTTCAAAGTGAATATTTCCCACCAATTCAATAATTACCAATGGGTTTAAAATGTACAATAAAGCAAGCTCTTTCCTCATTTTATAAATATTCAGTAACCTGATAATTAAAAAGATAGATCCTATTTCTGCCAAAAAAATCATTATTTTCATATAAAATACGGCAACGTTTAGGTCTCCTCCGCTTAGATTTGCTGATAACCAAAATACAAATTGGCAAACAGGGGGGTACACTGAGTAGTAATCGGGCGAATTGAGTGATTGAAAAATTTCCTGATTTAATGAAGGAATGAGAATTGATGGATTATCAATTATTTCACGGGGAAGATACATGAATGGATTAATGGCATGATCATTTAAAATCCCATCCCAAAAAAAACGGTAGAAATCATCAGAAAGGTTTGGTATAGCAAATAAAAATAGTAATCTAAAAAGAATTCCAAATCCCAGTAATATACGGAAGCTTAAGATGGATTTTGTAAGTAACAAATAAATAACAAACACCATTGCATAGCTTATAATCAACATGGTGGTTTCTGTCCTATGGATGAAAAATGCAATTTGAATGTAAAGAACTACTGACACAAAAATCAGTATGAGAGATAGTCTTTGCCCTGGTCTGCGATCACGCAGATTAGTCAACATTACAATGCTGTTCATAGATATTTAATAATTGTCCACAAGATTTTATATCCTGCCATGAAAGTACCTTTCACGGTACCTGAGACCTTTGATATGCCTATACGACGTCGATAATTTACTGGTACTTCCATACATCTTAATCCATATTTTGCAGCTTTCACTTGCATTTCTACCGTCCAGCCATATGTCTGGTCTTTCATGCCTATTTGCAATAATTTGTCAAACCGGATAGACCGGAATGGACCAAGGTCTGTAAAATTTACTTTGTAAAACAATTTAATCAAAGAAGTGGCAAGCCAGTTGCCAAATATTTGTTGAGGTGTCATAGATCCCCGTTCTTTATTTCCAAGTGCTCTTGATCCAATTACCATATCTGCATTGGCACAAGATATGGGCTCAACTAATTTAGGCATTTCTGATGGGTAATCAGAGTAATCTGCATCAATAAATACCACAATATCAGAATCTGAAATATTTTTTGTCTTCAAGTAATCTATTCCTTTAATGCAGGCAGCTCCATAACCTTTCCTGGGTTCATCAAGCACCGTAGCGCCGCATGACAAGGCTTGCTCCACTGTGTTGTCAGTTGAGCCATTATTCACTACGATTATTTCAGAAACCAAGTCTCGGGAGATTTCAGCCAAGACGTTGCAAACAGCATTTTGCTCATTGAAAGCTGGAATGATAACATATATGGAAGGAGATTCAATTTTATTCATCTACAAATAATCTTTATTGAGAAAAAGTTAATTATCATCAATGCAACAATTATAGTGTATTTATAATTGCAAATAATGATAGCGAGTTAATCAATACAATTTAAATTCCTAATATGTAGATAGTGAAATTCTAAAATATTAAAATTTAATAAAATTGATTATTGAAATTTTCAAATAAAAAAAAGGAAACTCGATGGAGTTTCCTTATAGATATTGTTTGATAAAGAATAT
>CAYREN010000577.1:0-3000 GCA_964423255.1 uncultured Roseivirgaceae bacterium
AATGCCATGTTTATTTGACCGTTGGTTATGCCCCAGAGACCGAATGCGACAGCTATAGGAGTTACATTGGGAACAACGCTAATTGCTCCGTATTTGAAACTGCTAAGTGCGAAAATGAGAATGAATGAGATAAGCAATAGGGCTCCAAAACCACTTTTCAGCATGCTATCCATATTGGTTTTGGTTATGTGAGAAAACATAATAGCAGTGCTAATGCCATAAGTAAACATATGTTCAGGTGCGTTATCTCTTAGCCATTGTTCAGCTCTTTTCGTAAGCGCCATCATCTCATTGCTCGAAACGTTGTTAAGTGTCGCGGTAAATCTGGTCTCTGATTTATCCACGTTAATTTGATTGTTTAAATCTAACCCGTATGGTAATGACATTTCATAAAGCAACAAATACTGCGCAGCTTCATCTTTTGCCTCGGGAACTTTGTAAAAAGCTGGGTTATCTTCATGCATTGATTCGTTTACCTGTTTCATTGTTTCGGAGAAGGTTGTGACATGCATTACTTCTTTTTGCTGCCTGAACCAATGGTCAAATTCGTCTAATTTTTTAATGTAATTCGGGTCACTGATACCATCAGCTTCACCTGCATCAAGCGAGTATTCTATATTGTAAATTCCAGTTAAATTTTCACTGATAAAGTCAGTGTCAGTTCTGAATTTTACGCTTGTATCAAAAAACTTTACAAATTCGTTATTTAATTCATTTTTGAAAGAAAACGCGCTAAGGCCAATAACCGCTATTACTGAAAAGGTCAGTACTTTCCGATGATGCGCAATAACAAATTCTGCCAGTCGATCAACAATTTTTGGACTATGATTATCAATTGTTTTTATTTTCACACGCACAGGCAAAATGTCCATAAGTACAGGTAATAAGAATATCGAGAAAAGGAAGGCAGCTGCAACACCGGTCGCAGTAATGTTACCCAAATCATGAAACGGAGTCCCCTCAGCAAAATTCAATGTTAAGAAACCAATGATTGTAGTTGCACTGGTAATGAATATGGGCATAAAATTGATGCGGATACTTTTGACAATAGCTTCTCTCTTTTGCATCCCCGACCTCATAAATTGTAACATCGTAATCAGCAAATGAATGCTGTCTGCAATAGCAAGGGTCATGATCATAGTTGGCGCAGAAGCAGAAGGGCCAGTTAATTGAACACCGAACCAACCTGCCAGTCCCATAGCAGTCATAATTGAAAAGAGTAAAACAAAAAAGGCTGTCACCATTCCACTAAAACTGCGAGTAGTGATAAAAACCACAATAAGAATGATGAGAAACATGAGTGGCACTAGTGTACTCATATCATTCATGGAGCTTTCAGCAAATGCACCATTTAACATTACAATTCCTGAGAGGTAGGTATTATGACCAGGGTGTTTATCTTCCCAATTTTTCACCATTTCTCTGGCAAATTTCATTACTTCCATTGGAGCTTCCATACTATCTGCGGGAAGGTTTACAGTTATATTTACAGCAGTAATAGACCCTTTCCTATTAATAAGGCGGTCAAGCAGTAAAGGTTCATTCATAGCAATCTCTCTTATTCTCTGCAATTCATCCTCTGACTTATCCAATGCACCGCTGGCAAGATTCTCTACATACATGTTGTCACCCTCAGAGCGCGTATGCTGATAGTTGGAAAGTGCATCTACCCTGGTAGAGAATGGAGTTTGCCATGCCATTTGTTCTAATTCCTCAATTGCCGAAAGTGTTTCTTTCGTAAATACATCACCGATTTCAGGTTGAATTACAATAAAAACATTATCGTCCTTTGTATATTTGTCTTGCAAAGCATCGAATGCCAAAACCTGAGGATTGTCTTCATCAAAGTATATGTGATAGTCATTATTAAATGAAAGAAACCTCCCTCCACTTCCGGCAAAAAAAGTGATAGAAATGACTCCAATTAATATGAACCATCGTCTTTTAATGATCCAATTTGCAAATTTTGTTATTCTGGTTTGGCTATCCCTGTTATTTTTCATATCGCTATATATCCTGGCAGGTTAGTTAATAATTTAATGGCCGAAAAATATTAATTAAATCAGTTATTAATAATTCGATAATACAATAGTACGAAGTTCGGAATTAAAAGTTGGTCTTTTCTTTAACTTTTTTTATTCAGAATAGATGGGATTTTTTCGAGGTATTTGATAAGGACTTCCTGGTCATTTGGGTTGAATTCTTTCATTATTTTTTTGGCCATATCTTGTTTTTTCGCTATTAGAGTACTATGGATTTCTTTTCCATTGGTTGCTAATGTGACAAGTACAACCCTGCGATCCTCACTCGAATGATATCTTAAGAGGTACTTCTTTTCAACAAGTTTATCTACTATACTAGTCAGGGTACTCAGGGGGGCATCTAATTTTTCAGCAATTTCAGACATTTTTACATTTTGTTTCTGACCTACATAGCTAATTATTGTTAATTCTTTTTCATTTAAACTGCTACAAACAGAACAGCAATGTGCAACGCCTTTTTTTAAACCAAGCATAAGGTTAAACATAGCGTACATTAACCTATTAATATTTTCTTCTTTTAGCTCCACGGAAATTACGATTAAAAAATATTACGATAGTCGAATGATACAAATTTATATGATAGAATTGACTATTTCATTTTAACATCACTTTTTTTACTTCAAAATTCATATGTTCAATTGTTCTATTTTTCATGAACTGGATATTGGGCCTCAATTAATATCTGAAATACAACACCCAATCTGAATAACATTTTTGTAAAAGTCAAGACCTACGTATCAAATAGTCATCTTTATTTGCTTTCAACATCTGAATCTCAAAACCCATTAACCCGCACCCCGTATCAGAAAAATTAACGATTACATGCGATTCTTCAAATTGAAAATTATTCAATCGCTGAGTTCAGTAAATGTAGTTCCTGAAATAATTTCTCACTCCTCTCACTACAGTTCATCCGCAACAATCGTCAGTTCATCTTATTATTTTTTTAAAATAAGCA
>CAYREN010000578.1:0-2997 GCA_964423255.1 uncultured Roseivirgaceae bacterium
TAAAATTTTTTCATAGGTTGTGGTTTAATGTTTAGTGGAAAGTCGCTTTTGCGGCTTTTCGCATTTATAAGCCAATGACATCTATTCTTATTTTTAGATAAAGCTCAATTACTTAATAGGATTTTTAATAAAGTCGGGAACCCTATTTCACCCCTCTTGTTAGCACCACCGAACAGCAGGGTCCACAAATAGGATTTGTCACAAAGTTATTCCGGAAGATAACCCCCTCGTCTGCCAATCGGTCTATGTTTGGGGTTTTGATGAGATTGTTGTTATATGCACTTATTGCCTGATACCCATGATCGTCGCTCATGATGTACAAAATGTTAATAGGACCTGCCGGAATATCTACTTTAGGAATACATTTTATTAATGAAACAATAAGAAATAGTATTATTAAAAATAGGGGTAGGGGATGGAGTGTTTTTGTATTCATGTTAATGCATTTTAGCCAATACTAACTTGAACTTGTCAATGGTTTGTTTTTGTTCCTGTGATAAAGTCACTTCATTTATTGGGTTTAATTCCTGAAGATCATTGCTAATATTATATATTCTTCCATCTCCGTAAAGTTTCCAATCTTTGTTGTGCACAAACCGACTTGCATTAAACTTTCCCCAGTTCGGATCGTAATGACAGAAAACCCAGTCTCTTACGCTTTCAGCTTTTCCAATCAATTGGGAATAAAAACTTAATCCGTCTGTGGTAAATTCTTTTGGAATATCAACACTTGCTACTTCCAGAATGGAAGGTAAAAAATCTGTAAAATCTACCAGGTTGTCATTGATAGACGCTGACTTAATTTTCCCTGGCCAATTGGCAATAAATGGCACATGTGTTCCGGCATCATTCGTGTAACCCTTGTTCCCTTTAAATGGCTTTCCCAAATAAGTGGAGGTTACATCTCTGTCTGTGCCGTTGTCACCAATAAAAAGAACAAGGGTATTTTTCCTTAAATTTTGTTCATCTAATTTTTTCACTATTCTTCCAACAATACTGTCCATATAATTGACCATTGCCCCAAAATATATTGGGTTGTTTGATTTATTTGCTTTTTCATTGGTGTAATCAGAATGATTTGGTGTGGGCACAAATGGATCATGTGTGATTACCATTGGGTAATAAAGGAAGAAAGGGTTATCGGAATTACGTTCAATGAAATTTTCGATGTACTCAACAAATACATCCGGTCCATATCCTCCGTCAAACGTCTTGGTCCCTTCTCCCGAAATCGACAATGTAGGATGCTTATATCTTGATCCGCGATCATCGATTTGCCAAAGACAATATTCATCAAATCCTGCTTCGTTTGGCCTTGAGCCAATCTGCCCTCCGGCAAGCGACTGTTGTTTTTCATTTCCCAACAATTGCCATTTTCCCACTACACAAGTTTTGTAACCATCCTCTCGCATCAAATGTCCAAATGTGCGTTCGTTTGGGTCCAATATTCCAAAGCCAACGTAGTTTCTAAAATTGTACTTTCCGGTCATTAATTGTACTCTAGTGGGTGTGCATAAAGGCATTGAATAACAGTGGTTGAACATCATGCCTTCTTTTGCCAAATTATCCAGGTTGGGAGTCTGGTACATCTCACTTCCATATACGCCAATGGTCTCATAGCCCAGATCATCGGCCATAATGAGAATGATGTTGGGTTTTTGAAGGGTTTGATTTTCAGACCTCGAATTGCATGATGAATTGAAACTAAATATTGTCAGAATGAGAAATAGGCATAAAGTAAACAGAAAATTATTCATGGAGATTTATCTATTTATAAAAAGAATGAAAGGTTAAATTTAACTAAAATTAGAAGGCATTATATCAGAATTGAGTATATTTAATTTAACCTCACGAAATACAGATATTGATAATTTTTTTACAACTTTTTCGAAATGCTATGACTAAATTTTCTCTGACTTTTTTAAGTTACTTATTAAGGAATTCGACTAAAAAAATCTGTATAAATTAATTGAATAATGCCTGTCAGATCTATAGAAGAAATTACTTACTGCTTTAAAATTTCTTTGCAATTTTGAGGCTTAACTTCTGTAGTAAATTATATTTTGTGATATATTTACTATCAATAAAAAAATAAATCTGAGTAATTGGGTGATCGAATTATAGCAATTAAAGGACTGATGCAAAATGAAACAAGCTAATCTAATATTATCATTATTTTTATTTTATTTCACAGGAAATGTTCATGCCGGAGATGTGACAATCATTGATGCCAGTCATTTTAGCAAGGTATTGAGTGAGATTCGAAATTATAGAATATTTTTACCTCCCGATTATTATAAGCAACCTGAAAAACGATATCCCGTGATCTATTATTATCATGGGTGGTCTCAAAGATATTTTGGCGATACCAACCACGAGGCATCTGGCATTGATAAAGGAACAGACAATGATGGGGATAATATCGAAAATTTTGTGCAGTCTCATGATGTCATTGTGATAAAGCCAGACGGTTACAACCGCAACCCTGACGAAGAATATAACCTACGTCCATATAATGTTAGCCCTGTGGAAACCTATCGTCAGTTTCCGTTGTATTTCCCAGAATTGGTGGATTATATAGATGCTAATTACAGAACATTGGCAGACAGAAATCATAGGGCTATCTCCGGACTCTCCATGGGAGGATTCATGACTCTATGGATCGGAGGAAAATATCCACACCTGGTGTCAGCTGCTGGAAATTTTTGTGGATCAGCCGAGTTTTTTGTAGGCCCTAAAAATTTTCCTGTTGAATACAAGCACATTGATATGTACAAAAATTATGAAGGGATGAATGTTCGACTTCATTACGGGAATCAGGATTTTATCAGAGGTTACCATCAGGACATGAACAGAGTTTGGCCTCAAGTTTTAGATAATTATGGTTATAAAATTTATAATGCTGCACATTCCTCCTGTGGGCTTGGCGATATGTATGAATTCTTCCTGGAAACCTTTGAACATCCTCCTTCAAAACCAAACAGATGGAATCACATT
>CAYREN010000579.1:0-2992 GCA_964423255.1 uncultured Roseivirgaceae bacterium
TCTTTTGCCCTTTGAACAATAATATGCTCCCCTTTATCTACTCTTTCAAAGTATTTCTTTTGATTCTGTCTAAATTCCCTACTACTTATCACTAACATAATTTTATATTTTGTGTACCAGTATGGTACAAATATAGTATATATTACGCAAAACTCATACGTATTGTTTTAACCCAACGGATGGAACTAACCCTTGGTTCGTGTCTCACGAACCAATTTTCTTATAATCTTTCAAAACTCGTTTCTCAAACCCTTAACAAAATAAAAATGATTTCTAATATTTCATGCTTTTTTATTTCAGGTTCGTGAGACACGTACCAAGGTGGGGGTCAATCCTGGTGAAAACCTTATTCTGTATCTGTTCTCCTTTTTCCTTAGCATATTGGATATCTTTTACTACTCCGTTTTGGGCAGGCTCGGTGGTTTCTGATTGCTGGGCATACCCCTGGCAGAAACCCACAAACAATATAAAAACCAATACATATGCCGCTTTACTATACATCGTTTCTTTTATAAAATCATGTTAATCCCATAATCACATAGATCATAGTGCAGACAATTTCTTCTATAATAATCTTTGCCGCTTGTAGTCGATGACTTCTTTTTCTTCATTTTATATTCTTATAGGCAGAAGCTTCAAGATTACGCCAGCTAAGGGGGTATTTTCTTAATTTTCTATTCTAACACTATCTCTTTGTAACAAACTTAAACCTTGATTATTAATTTGATAGGTATTGGTAATAGAATCTTCCTGTAAACTAAAATATGATCCGTAATTCATTTCAATTGAATGAATACTTATTACCACTAAATTCTCAAACTCATCAATAAAAGCTTTTTTAGTATCGCACCAAATTTCCTCGCTATCCTCCTGTTGATCAACCAAATCACACCGATCCTCGGTTAATTGTATACATGATGATAAATCAGAACCATTTGAAGTTGTAATTAATACAAAATACTTAGATTCCATTGTAGTCAGTAAAATGATTATAGCTGTAATATTTCCCACATTTTTAAAGTCAGTGTAGTAATAAGCATTAAGAATCTGTGCATTAAAATCAAGACAATTTGATAATTGGCTCTTTAGTTCATTATTCACCTTACTAAGCTTCTCTCTATTTGCGTTAAAAACATCCTCAATATCAGAGAATTCAAACTCTCTAACTCCAACTTCATAAAACAAACTATCATTAATTAAAGCCTGAATTTGGGGCGGTTTAGGATGTTCTACAGTCTTCTCCTGTTGTTGTACAGTACTTGAACATCCAAGTAATAATAACCCCAACATTATGTGGGATATTTTTTTCATTTTTCTGCTCATAATCCCGATATAGTTTTTCGTTCCAATCTTCCTCCACCACCTAAGGGAGTAGCATTTATAATGACAGGGTTTAAGGTGCCTCCATTATACACATCTGGCCTCGTGTCAAACTTTCTAAATCCTGTTATTCGTTTGCCCCAATAATCCTTTGACCCACCTGTTATTATTTTAGAACTTCTCGGACCTGATTTACCTGTCGATGGCCTACCTCCCGAATCAATCATAGACATATTCGTGATTTTACCATCAGAATCAAATTCAACTTTATCAATGATTCCAATATGTCCATAAGGTTTACCTGTTCCACTCTTACTATTATCTAAAATAACTAATGAGCCTACCTGCACTTCTGATTCACTTATCTCTTCGGTATTCGCACCAATTTTCTTAACTCCATTATCGTCAGAGTTGCCCTCACTTCCATAACGCCCATCACTTTCCTCACCAGCAACCATGCACCGACCTACCATTCCTGCGCAATCAACAGTCTCTCCTGGCGATGGGCTTGGATTTTCTGAATCAAATCCCCAACTATTACCAGGATTTTTGTTTGCAAATTCTTGTGCTTTTGCCACTGCATTTGCTCTCTGAGTAGAGTCTGATCCAAGTGGGTCTGCGAAAGAAATTGGATTGTTCGTATTCCATGCGTAAGGTGACTCGTGTAATTTAATCACTGGATCAATTTGCATAAACCTCCCTAACGAAGGATCATAACTTCTAAATTCAGCAAGGTAGTTATCCCAGCCTAAATCAGTCTGTAATTCAATGCCGTTATAGAGGAAATCATTCCCCTGCTCCTCCTGATTTTGATATTCGTTAAAGGTGAGACCAAAGGGATAGTAATCGTTAAACATCAGGGTCGTTCGACCTTTTCTGGTTCGACGGTGTTTGTAGCCACAACTGATTCTGTCGGTTCTTCAATACTATAGGGTTCTTCTTTAAAAAAGTGCTTTTGATAGATTAATATGATGGTAACTCCAATAAAAATCGACGAGTCTGCAATATTGAAAATTGGCCACAAAGAAAGATAATCTCCTCCAAAAAGAGGTATCCAATCTGCTACTCTACCATCCCAAATATCAACATAGAACATATCAATTACCTGACCATGAAACCAGGGTGTGGGTGCATTCATGGGCACATTACCTTCCAGAAATACACCATAAAATGTGCTGTCGATGACGTTGCCAACTGCCCCACCTAAAATCAAGGCTATGCACCAGCTTAATCCTTTGGGCACGTCACGCTTTATGAGCATATACAGATAATACCCAATGCCAACCATGGCGATGAGCCGAAATATAGAAAGCGCAAATTTGCCGAATTCCGAGCCGAGCTCCAGACCAAATGCCATTCCCGGATTGACGGTATAATGAATTTTGAGCCATTCACCAAGAATAGGAATTTCCTCACCCAGACTCATATTGTAAAATACAACCAGTTTTATTATCTGATCTAAAATGATAACTCCTAAAGTGAGCAAATAAAATTTATAATATTTCATGCAAATTAGTTAGTAAATTAAGATGTCATCAATACTTCAATGCTAAGCTTGATACTAACATCATCAATTTCAATTTCTTTATAGTTCTGAATTCCCGCTACAACGTCCAACTCATTGGCCTGGGTTTCTTCACAAATATATTTACGATTGGCCAGAATACTATCA
>CAYREN010000580.1:0-2984 GCA_964423255.1 uncultured Roseivirgaceae bacterium
TATGACTTACCTCTCCAATTCCCGTCGTAATTTTCTAAAGACTTTATCGACGACAACATTATTATCTGCCACCTCGGTTCCTGTATTGGCCACCTCGATAGACGAAAACCAAGTTGATCCTAAATCTTCTAGCGAGACCCGGCAGGAATCTGACATTTTCCAGGAAAAGAGTACAAAATTATACGATGGCCCAAGTTCACCATTATTCAATACCATCACTATCAATGGTAATAAAGCTTTATCAAACCTTACCGGATCCGACATCTCAAATGAAATGGCTGATGCTGTCGAATATTCTCCCACTGGAATTGGAACAGCATGGGGCGTTCCATTTAAAATGCCCGGAAAGATACTGCATCTCAAAAATGAAACAGTCACTATTGAGGTAATTCCATTTTCCGGTAAATGGCTGGTATTTTTACATACTTCCGATCGTGTTCCCCTTGTTCAAAATGATGGTGGTTTTTATGAGTTACCGTTTAAGGGCAAAGGACGCCTCAGCGAGCATATTGCCAATTATATTATTATCTATGAAGATGGTAATGAATTGAGCTTGCCCATCAGACAACGCTTTCACATAGGAATGTTCCAACAAGGTTGGGGAGAAAATTGTATAGAATCTGTTGCACATCATAAACCAAGACCCGTTCGTTTTCACAACGAGCAAGCAACAGCTTCTTGGGGAAGTTCTCAATACAGAGTTGCTAATAATGACAGAGGAAATTGGATCAATTGGTTGTGGGCGTGGGAAAATCCACATCCCGATAAAAATATAAAGGCGATTCGCTTTGAACCATTAAACAACACATCGATCATTCTTTCTGCAATTTCTGCAGGAAATGTTCGATCAAATCCCCTGCGTTGGAAATCGAGGCAAAAAGCCATTTTGACTCTTCCATCAGAAAATGAATTTGATCCGATGCTTGACGAGTATGGCCTTTTATCGCAAATAAAACTCGATCTGGGACAGGTTATTTCTGCCACCCCAAAGTTATTGTATCCAAATAATGAGTGGTCTCAAACGTATAACAACAAAGTTCCGGAAAAATCAAAACGAGAATTAATTATTGAATATTCAGCACATCCTGATGCAAAATTTCATTTTAATGACCATCACTCAATACCCGTTTCAGACATAATTAATAAAAGTGTTCATGGAAACATAAAATCCATAGCTCCGGCAAATAAAAAGATAAAAGTCCGGATAGTTGAAAAAGGTAGCAGCAAACCTGTGCCTGTTAAATTTCATGCTCATGGAGCAATGGATGAGTATCTTACTCCGGTTGATCGGCATCGACAACCAAATAACGCATGGTTTGAAGATTACAGTGTTGATTTTGTCCATCAGGGCACACATAATTGTACCTACATTACCGGTGAAACTTTGATTAATGTGCCGGTAGGAAATGTATTTGTCGAAATTTCAAAGGGTTTTGAAATAAAGCCTGTCCGTAAAATAATTGACGTTACTGCAGAAACAAATGAGGTAACAATCGAAATTGAAAAAGTATTGAATTGGAGGGAAAAAGGATGGGTAACTGCAGATACCCATGTACATTTCCTCTCAACCGGCTCCGCTATGCTGGAAGGATCTGCTGAGGGAGTAAACATCGTTAATTTGCTCGCCAGCCAATGGGGTGAGTTGATGACCAATGTTGGGGATTTTGATGGAAAAACGACATTCGGTTCCAAGGAAGCAGGTGGAGACGGTGAATATCTCGTCAGGGTTGGGACCGAAAACCGGCAGCATGTAATGGGCCATATATCACTTTTAGGCTATGAAGGCAATATTATAGCGCCAATGACCACTGGAGGCGCCGATGAATCTGCCATTGGTGATCCTATTGAAACGCTTTTAACAGAATGGGCGCAACAATGTAAGAAGCAAGACGGCGTAGTTGTTTTGCCTCATTTCCCAAATCCGCGACTTGAGAATGCCGCATCAATTGTAAATGGTGCTATTGATGGCGTCGAGATGACTTCATGGGGAAATCTATATGGTGGGATAAGTCCATATTCTTTAACAGATTGGTACCGCTACCTCAACTGTGGATACTTCGTTGCAGCCGTTGGCGGAACTGATAAAATGAGTGCGGGAACAGCTGTGGGGACCGTACGCACCTATGCTAAAATCGACGAAAATAAAGAATTCAGTTATGACGCCTGGAAAGAGTCAGTTAGAAGAGGACGAACGTTTGTGACCTATGGACCATTAATTGAGTTTTTGGTAGACGGAATTTCTTCGGGAAGTCGGATGGATATGTTATCAAATGGAGGAACAGTTGATATTACTTGGACTGTTGCCAGTATTACTGTTCCTATGTCGCGCGTGGAATTGATCATCAATGGCGAAATCCAGGAAAGTGTAGCTGTATCTAATTGGAAGGGAAGTGGGAATTGGAAATTTAAGGTCACTAAAAGTTCCTGGATCGCCATATTGGTAAGAGGCCACTATGATGATAAACCGGAGATTATCGCAGCTCATACCTCACCCGTAATGATCAAAGTGGAAAATTCTAAATTGCTTGCTGCAGCCGATGCACTTACTATTCTTGAACAGATAGAAGGCGCAATGGCATATCTTGAAACTATTGGCACCAGGGCAGAGGATAAAGCTTATAAACGCATGAGAATGCTATTGGAATCAGCACATCGAACTTTACACAACAGAATGCACGCTATGGGTTATGATCATATTCACACACCTACCACTGATCACCAGGAGCATCATCGTTAAGATGACAACATATTCTGAGCATTGTCATATATTGTTAAAAGTGATATTGAAAGATACCCACCCAAAGGGCGGGAATCTTTTAATCATTAAATTATGAGTATTCATCTTTTAATTTTTAGACTTTTGCTCTATTTTAATAAAAAAACTATTTGAAGCATGTACCTCACACTCGCATGGAGAAATATATGGCGTAATAAGCGAAGAAGCTTTATTACCATTGGATCTATTTCATTTGCCATTTTGTTGG
>CAYREN010000581.1:0-2982 GCA_964423255.1 uncultured Roseivirgaceae bacterium
TATTAAAGATTCTGTGAATAAAGAAAGAATTAGAAAAGTTTCAAATATATTTCTTCATGAAGTAATTTTGCGGGCAAATTAAAATTATAAAAATGGCTTTAATTTTACCGGTAAGAGGTATAGAACCAAAATTTGCGGCACATTGTTTTTTAGCTGATAATGCAACTGTTGTTGGTGAAGTGACAATGGGTAAATATTGTAGTGTCTGGTTCAATGCAGTAGTTAGAGGAGATGTGCATTCCATCACTATTGGTGATAATACCAATATTCAGGATGGGGCGGTAATCCACTGTACTTATAAAAAAGCAAAGGTTGTCATTGGAAATAACGTATCTATTGCCCACAATGCAGTAGTGCATGGGTGCACCATTGAAGATAATGTGCTTATTGGAATGGGCGCAATTGTTATGGATAACGCAATAGTAAAGAGTGGTTCAATCGTTGCTGCAGGAGCGGTTGTTTTGGCCAATACCATTGTGGAGTCAGGATATATTTATGCTGGAACTCCAGCAATAAAAATAAAACCGGTAGGAGAGGAGATGCAGGAAGTATTTGCCCGAACTGCAAACAATTATATCAAATATGCCAAATGGTTTACGGAAGGTAATATGGAATATTAACTTTTATAGTTAAGGGATAATAGCTGAAAGCAGTTAAAGTTTTTTCAATATATCTCTTATGATTTCCTTTCCATGAAGCCTTCCATTCTCTATGAATACTTTAGCAGTTTCTTCACCACCAATTATTGATCCCCCGAGATAAATCCCATCAATATTCGATTCAAAAGTATCTTGGTTTAGTTTTGGGATAAGATTTTTTCCTTCCAATATAATTCCAGCTTTTTTCAGGAAGTGTGCATCTGGCCGATAGCCGGTCATAAGAAAAACAAAATCTGCATCAATTGTTTTTTTCTCACCACTATTAAGATCTTCAATTGTCAATGATTTCTCATAAATCTCCGTGACCTTATGGCTAAAATAGGCTTTTACTTCTTCTTTCTTTATCCGATTTTCAAGGTCTGGTACAATCCAGTATTTTGCCCGCTTATCCAATTTGTCAAGTAAATGAACGATGGTCACTTCGACATCATTGCGATAAAGATCCAGTGCAGTTTCAATAGCTGAGTTTGCTCCACCCACAACAACGGCTTTCATTTTGGAGTACCGAAATGCTTCGTCGTAGTAATGGCTTACATGAGGCATGGTTTCTCCATGGATTTCGAGATACCTTGGCACATCGTAATACCCAGAGGCAATGATCACCTTTTTAGCTTTTAGTGTTTCGTTAACTGTAACAAGAGAAAAGTCATTCTCATTTTTTTGAAGGTCGTCAATTCTAGTAAATAATTTGAGATTTAAATCAAAATGATTGACCACTTTTCTGTAGTATTTTAGCGCCTCAGAACGAGTTGGCCTGGTTCCCATAGAAACAAATGGGATATTGCCGATTTCAATATTTTCTGATGTAGAAAAAAACAACATATTGACCGGATATCGTCTAATGGATTCAGTAATATTGCCTTTATCAACGATTAGGTAGTTCAATCCTTGGGCTTGAGCCTCAATTCCACATGCAAGCCCACAAGGTCCGGCTCCAATTATAATTACATCAAATATCTCCATAGGCGCTAAAATATTAAATCTTTCAAAATAATTTATTATTTGTAGGGAGACTTAATTTCAAAATCCAATCATTTTAAATTTGTATAGAGATAATTACACCTGCCATTTAAATATATTTGCAAAAAAATGATGTAACAATTATGCAGAAAGAATTTCAATTTCAAATATCCCCCCAGGTAGCTCATGATCAGACAGAACTCAAACAAGTAGTAAAAAAGAAATTTAAGTTACCACCAGGTGAAATCAAGCACATTGAAATTCTACGAAAATCCATTGATGCACGAAAAAAAGAAATTAAGTACAATCTAAAGATACGCGTTTATGTCAATGAAGATTTTGAAGATATATCAATTTCAAAACCTGAATACAATAATGTTTCTGATAAGGATGAAGTTATTATCATTGGGGCTGGACCGGCGGGATTATTTGCTGCATTGAAGTGTATCGAACTTGGTAAAAAGCCAATAATTGTAGAAAGGGGAAAGGATGTCCAGGCCAGAAGACGAGATTTGAAGGCGATCAATATTGATCATATAGTTAATGAAGATTCAAATTATTGCTTTGGTGAAGGAGGCGCTGGAGCCTATTCAGATGGTAAACTTTATACGAGGTCAAAAAAGCGTGGAGACGTACAAAATATATTGGATTTACTAGTAGCATTTGGTGCCACAAAAAAAATATTGGTTGATGCACATCCGCACATCGGTACTAATAAATTGCCTGAGATAATTGCTGAGATTAGAGAGTTTATAATACTGCACGGAGGTGAGATTATATTCAATACTCGTGTTACTGAATTACTTATAAAGTCAAAATCTGTTGTTGGTATAAAAACAAAGTCAGGTGATCTTATTCATGCAAATAAAATTATATTGGCAACAGGACATTCAGCCAGAGATATTTTTGAAATGCTATACTTGCAGGGGATAGAACTTGAGGCCAAACCTTTTGCCATGGGAGTGCGTGTCGAGCATTCGCAAGCCCTGATAGATAGTATTCAATATCATTGTCCGGAAAGAGGACCATATTTACCTCCAGCACCATATCATATTGTAAGGCAAGTGGGAGGGAGAGGAGTTTATTCGTTTTGTATGTGCCCTGGGGGAGTCATTGCTCCATGTGCAACAAGCCCAGGAGAAGTAGTTACAAATGGCTGGTCACCATCCAAACGTGATCACCCAACAGCAAATTCGGGAGTAGTTGTTGAGCTAAGAATGGAAGATTTCAAAGATTTTAAGGACAGAGGACCGCTAGCTGCTATGGATTTTCAGCAATCTATTGAGCGCCTAGCCTGGCGAGAAGGTGGGGAATCCCAAAAAGTTCCTGCACAAAGATTATTAGATTTTATAAAAGGGAGGCA
>CAYREN010000582.1:0-2974 GCA_964423255.1 uncultured Roseivirgaceae bacterium
AATCCGCTACGCCATTGAAGACATGACCGACATCAGGCTCCTCGTCATCCGGGATCTGGAGGTATAAACGCCTATGTTCAGCAGCACTTCACATAGATTGGCTTTTGTTCTTTGGGGACGTTGTGTCCTATATTGCCTTGCTATAACCGTCTGTCCTCATTCTGAGCATAACGGATGAGGGCCAGAAGATAGTTGTCTTCGTCACACAGGATAGATTTGTATCGATTCTCAAATAGATGTTCAATATTAAGCTAACTCCGTCCCCTTTGTGACCGGCGATTGGTTCCCGGCCACTTGAAAATGCCGGGGATGTTTCTGGATAAATGAGCAAGTGTCTCTCCACCGAGCTCAATGGCAAATTAATATTCATAGGCGTTCCTAAATATTTCCCTGCGAGGCGAAAGAAAAGGTTTGTCTCACTGGAGAAGCTTAAGCTATTAAGTCAACTCCGTCCCCTGATTTTCGTCTGAAATGCATTATTTAGCAAAAGATTTATCCCCAACAGGCAAGGCAGAATAAGAATCTCCCCTGACCCCTCTGTTCCCTCTCGTTTTTTCTACAACAACAAAAAACCTCCATAAGATATTTTCTATAGGGCTTCAAGGCCGGGCTTGTCCAACAAACGGTTAGATTGTGGTTCGTGCCTCACACAATCTAACCTTATTCGTTGGGCTATTTCAATTTTATTACCTTTGCTTTACCTTTTCTTTCGTTGATTTTATCTTGTAATGCTTTGGGGAGAGGTCGTTTTTTCTCTTTTTCTCCTGAATATGCACACACGCCGGTTCTTGGAGAATTGGCAACTGGGAGAAACATTTCATCTCCACATTCGTGAGTTACGGCACATTTTTCGCACAGCCAACCGCTGTCATCCCATTGACAGTCGGTGCAAATATGAACCGCCTGAAATTCACCGCATTCATCACAAGGAATGATCGGTTCTGTATTTCTTGATAATATTATAATATCTTCAAGTTTTTTCACGAACCCGTTAAATTGACCATGAAATTTTACATGCAACTCAGTGGTACTTCCAAAATCATACAAATAAGTCAAAGTATTTTCCGTATTGCAAACCCTTTTTATTGCAGTTGCCATGGGTATTTCTTCACCCCACTTTTGATAGGAGAATGAACTCATGTGGCCACAGCATTCAAGCCATATTTTTCTTAGGAAAGCGTCAAGATCCTCCAATGTAGAATTCTGAGAAATTAATAAGAATATAAAATAGTCACTATTGTAAACATCTCGCACAGACATATAGCAATATTTTTTTGTGAGGGAATTCTTGGTGTTGGGAGTTTGTTTTTTTAGGCAAGAAGAGATATGCCGTCCAATACCTCTTGTTGTGAATTCAGATTTGCATAGAAAACAGGTGCTTTTGGGTGCTGTATATTCCATTTGATACTTTCCTATGGTTTGTATATTTGAAGTGACCAACGTTGAGATCACTTGCCCGCATATCCTTTATTGCTAAACTTGCCAGAAAGTACAGACTTGAACCTACACAAAAAAACGGATACGAGTTGCGGGTCATTCTATTGATTTGTTATGTGGCTATAGCTCAGTAAGTTCGGAAGACTCTGAATATGGGATAATTTGACCTATTGATTTATTTTTCCATATCTGCTCTCTGTGCGCAGCGTTATAAACCATTTGTTTTTTAGGAAAAATTTTACTTATCACTTTAATTATCTGATTTTCCTCTACGGACAAAGGTTCAGCCTCCGAAGTGTCACTCTGTTTTATTGTGTCTATTAGGTCACGATAGTTATTCAGTTGTGGGCCATATGGAAGCGCAGCATATGTAGCCCCAGTCATGCTTTTCCCAATATCTCTATGAGCCACCATGTCTGCATACCAAAGATATTTAGCAGCATGCAGTAATTTGTCTCCTTTTAGTAGGAGTTTTATGTCAAGTTTCTCCTCAAACTTCTTAAGTACCAGTTTAATTCTTGGGGTAAATAGTTCTCTGTTGCCAGTGAAGTTAAATTCTCTGTCGTGATTCCAAAAAACATTTCTTAATGCTTTATCCATAGATTTGCTTTGGATAATACCGCCTTCCCAACGTTTAATGCTGGCAATGCCAACCGTCATTTGATTTGCAAGTGATTTTTGTGTTAATTTATATTTTTTTCTTAACTGTTTTATTTCCTCGCCAGATAAAAGGCCAACTTTTGCACGATAAGCATCGGAAATAGCTCTTTGGACATTAGCCACTTGTTTCTTGTCAGCTATTTCTATGTTGCAAGATGGGCAAGTAAATTTTTCTTCGATGTAATCAATATTAACATTTTTAAATGTAATATTTTTTTCACATCTCTTTAGTTCCACTTTTCCGTGCCCCGCAGGACATAATATTTCATTATTTGCCATTTTAATATCCTCCCTCGACTGAAATCACTTACCCATTGCCTCTTTGGCAACAAGCTTACCCGTATAACCTCTACCAGGTGTTAATTTCGTAAATTATCTTATACTTTTATTAATTTGTTGTTGCCCTATGCTTATGCAAAGATATTACATATAGATACCCTGTCACTGCAAATTTGAAGTAAATAGTTTCATTTAGAGCGCCAGATTTCACCCTAAATGCAAAAAGCTCAGATCCATATATTTTTTGCTCATAAGATTTTTGAGGCGGTTTAAGCCCTACATAATTTTCAGGACTGGCTTTGTTCAGTAAGTTTTCGAGAACATCATTAACCTCAGTGCTAAATAAATATCCTAACTCCAGAGCATCAGAGGCAAGTGAGCCTGGGTTAATAAAAAGCAACTTTTCCCTTTTGAGAGCCTTTTTTGCTTGTGAAATCTTGCTTGTAATTTCTTTGTAAGATGGTCGCTTCATACGGAGACTATAGTATCAATTGATACCATTTGTCAATGGCGATAGGTGATGGATTGACTTTTGGGGGAACACACCGGGTAGGTCAGAGGCGTTGCCGCCTCCTTCCCCCCTCAGAACCGTACGAGC
>CAYREN010000583.1:0-2964 GCA_964423255.1 uncultured Roseivirgaceae bacterium
TTTCGCCAACCACACCTTAAAAGGCTCTGCTTTAGGCGATGGAACTGATTGAATAAGGCGTAATAGCTGTTGGGTATCAGCTACATCAGTTTTGCACATTTTGCCGTCTTGGGCAATCATTTTCAAACGGTTACAATCTGTAACCGTTTCGTTTCCTTCTTTTACAAGCCTATGTTTCCTAATCGGGGTCGGACAAGCTGACTGCTTGGGCTCACAAAACAACCTGCCCAGAAACACCTGTTTTGCCCCTTAAAACACCCTTTTCAGCATCAAAATGAACGTTATAAGAACGAAGATTGATGATAACTTTCTCACTCACTTTTCAGCCACTTATCATTATGAATGCTGGGGTCATTTTGCAGATGCTCATTTTCAAGACCCTGATGTTTTTTCAACACAATGTTTACTATCGGCGCACAGAGTCTAGGGTCGAACCAGGCTATCAGCTGGTAATATCGTCTTGTCCCGGGAGTAACTAATCTGACCTTAAAGTACCTTTTTCGCCATTAGATGAGCCTCAAAGGCCTGTTTGTTTTTTAAAATAAAGAGTTAAGCGCAGCAACTCACCTTCCTCTTCATAGCAAAGACGGGTCCCCATCTCCTGCCTAATCATCGGAACCCCACGCCCCAATCCATCAATAAATTTCATATTATCCAAATATTTTAGTAAAAAATTATTTCTGGGAGCGGAATTGCCCGTTAATATTTTTTCCACTGTCAGGGTGTTTGGCAGTCGACCAGGGGAAACAATTTCGAGGCGATCTCGAAAAATGTAGACAGATATCCGACGGTTAACCAGAGAGTAATCGCGATGGCATACGGCATTAACCAGGGCTTCCCGTATCACTTTAGCAGAAATTGCAGATTGTTCCTGACGTTGCATTCCAGAAATGGTAGAAGAACGAGGCAAAAAAGTTCTGATTTTTGCTCCAGTCTGATTAATCAATTCAGGCAAACGCCCAACAATTTCCTGCTTATCCAGGAGATCATCCGTCAAATGAAGACCGTCAAAGACAGCGAACACAATCGCTCCCTGTGGTAGTCTTCTTTGCGGATTACTCCCAAAAATCAGCATTCCGCCAATACTTACAGATTCCTCGTTATCATGCTCAACTATTATATCAGCATTTAGCAGCAATCGTTGCTGCTCTCCCCTCTCCAACGCTAGATAATTTATACTGTAATACGTTTGCCAATATTCATGGAGGGCATTGCTGTCCAGATCGGCAAATGATGTCCCTGCAACAGGGGCAATATCGAAATGCACCAGGCCAGCCTGCTGGAAGAGACGACTTAACTCCTCTTTTGTTGCCATGCGATTGGTAGAGCCAATTCTTAGCCAAAACTTTCCATCAATAGTCTGATATGGTTTATCTTTACCTCGGGGGACATCAATGAATAATATTTTTTCTTCGCCTACCTCTACAAGCTCAATTTCTGGGCTGATAGCAGGAACGATATTATGGCGCACTACATTCGCCGCCCACTCCGCGATATCCGCTCTTTCGCCAATGCCGGTAACAGTACCGTCATCAGCGACCCCAATAAGCACCGTACCGCCATTGGTGTTGGAAAATGCTGTAACTTCTCTGGCCAACCCCTCTGGGCGGACAGCAGCTTGCTTAAACTCAACACCGACATTTTCACCCTGGGCAAGCAAGGCTCGTATTTTCTTTATTTTAGCATCCATAATTTATGGTTTTATCAGGCAGTGACTACCCCAACCGCTCCAAATTACTGTGACACCTTCCTCAATTCAAGATTCATCATGCTTCGTAAGCGTGGATACCGAATCCACCTCACTGCGCAATTGTTCTATCTCTACCTCAAGATTTTCGTACTCAGCAAGTTTATTGCGCAAAAATCTAACGGCAACTCGGGCCTTTTCTTCAATACCGCTTGGCGTCAGGAGATAGGCATATGCTTGTTTGTTTTTATTGTTCCTGAAATTATTAACCTTTATCATCCCTTTTTGCACCAAAGCCTTAAGGCAAAAGTTAACCCGGCCCAAGCTCACCCCCAACTTGATGGCCAAAGCGCGTTGGCTTATTTGGGGATCGTCTTTCAGGATCTTGAAGATCTTATATCGTATCTCGTCATTCAGCATGATAGGTGTTCAGTGGTTGAACTGATGAAAACATGCTACACATATATGCTCGGTAAAGCCAGCAATAATTCGACAGATTTGCAGCTTGCTTAATATGGTTCGTAATTATTGGCAAAAAAATATTTCCTGGATTCACGTTACCAACATACGGGAATGACGCTATAAAGAACCTGTCATTCTCACGTTCGTTGCGGCAAAACTCCATGTTTAGCGAAGTTTCACAACGAACCAAATTTTATTCTCCTGAATTCGTATAATAAGTGCATAACCTCTGTAGGTAGCTGATACTAAAACACCTTTGAGAAAAACAAGACTTAGGTGTATTTTGAAAAGAGCTACCAAACTTTTTTCGGAGGTTATAAATGAGCTACCTACACCTAAGTCCTGCTGAAAGATACTATATCGAAATTGAGCTAAAAATGGAAGTATCCATCAACAAAATAGGGACGTTCACAAAGCACTATTTCTCGTGAGATACGCCGTAACACAGGGCAACGAGGCTATAGGCATAAGCAGGCCAATCGTTTAACCAATGGACGGCATACTAACAAAGCCAAAGCTGTTCCTCCTGCTAGGGCAAAAGAATGCAATTTACTTCTTTCACTTAGCTTTTTAAGCAAATCGTATGTATCTTTGTGAATCGTTTTTAGTTGCAACATCGGAAATCTGCTTTGTCCACCGTAAAATAAACACTTAGAAAATTGAGGGTTTTTTTATCCAGGCACCTTATTTTCAGGACCTCATTTTTAATTCTCTTCTTCCCGTAAATTTTCTTGAGTATATTCCAGTCTTGCAGGTTTCCCCTAGTATCGCGTCCCAAAAGTTTTGACATGTTTTCTGGTAATTTAATTTTCTAA
>CAYREN010000584.1:0-2962 GCA_964423255.1 uncultured Roseivirgaceae bacterium
AATTGTATATCCTTTTGTTTAGGATGATAACTTCCAATTGCAATCTCTATATCTCATTTTTATTGAATTATTGCCTAAACATTGCCTCATAAAGGATATTAACAAATTATTTTCTAACATTAATAATTATTTGATTCGCACTTATTGAATCAAAAATGGTGTAGTGAAAAATTGATGTCTTCTTTTCAAAAAGTTATTGTATTAATTGGACTTACTTTCTGTATAGTAAGTAACTCGTATACTCAAGATATTGAGCTAAAAACCTATCATGATGAGGGTAAATCCTTTGTCAAGGAGATATATTTTATTGACGATTCTGCATCAGTAAAATTGACTGGATCTTACAAATCATATTTCATTAATGGGATTCTTGAAAAGGAGGGTTACTATAGAAATAACTATCCTGATAGTATATGGACTTATTACTATGAGAGTGGCCAGGTAAAAATGATGGGGACTGTAAAGAATGGATCAAACTATGGTTTATGGGAATATTACTTTGAAAATGGAAATATGAATATGGCTGGGCCCATCATTGATTCCAAAAGAGAAGGCGAATGGAATTTTCATTTTGAAAATGGAGGGTTGAAATCTAAAGGAAAATTTAATGGAGGCAAAAAGGAGAAAATATGGAATTATTTTAATGAGGAGGGTGAATTAAAAGCACAGGCTTTTTTTAAAAACGATATTGGCAATTACAAAGAGTTTTATAATAGTGGAGAATTAAAAGCTGCAGGAAAAAATATTGGAGGCCAGAATGATAGCACATGGCATTTCTATTATGAAAATGGAAAGCTCAAGGCAGTAGGGGATTATTATTTGGGTAAACGAGTTGGGCCTTGGATATATTACCATGAAAATGGAATCATGGCATCACAAGGAAATTATATTGATGGTAATAAAGAAGGTAAATGGATTTATTACCATGAAAATGGTGAGCTGAGTTCTGAAGGAGCATTGCGCAAAGGCAAGAAGGAAGGATATTGGAAGTTGTTTAATAACAATGGGACATTAAAAGCTGACGCGGTTTTTAACAGAAACGATGGGAAATATACCGAATACTATGAAAGTGGTGAGGTAAAAGCTGAAGGAAATATTGTAAATGGCAAGTATCATGGGACTTGGATATACTATTATAAAGATGGAACCAAAGAAGGCAAAGGAGAATACAGGGAAGGAAACGGAGATTATATAGGATATTATAAAGGAGGGAATATGAAAATTAAAGGCGAGATTAAGGATGGAATAAACGTTGGGCTTTGGGAACTTTATAAAGAAGATGAAAGTCTTGCAGGTTATTACAGACCATATTATGAAGATAATATACCAATATACAAATTAGTTGACAAAGAGAAACAGATTAGAGGTGCTTACATAAAGCCTGCTTATAAATATAAAAGTTATAAATCAAGATATTTTCATTCGGTAGTAAATGAATTTCATGGGTTAATTATGGCCACAAACCCATTTGCAACTGTTTTTGGCAGATTGCCGTTTTCTCTTGAATATTATTTTGAGGAGAGATTGGGATATGAAATTGTAGCAACAATAATTAAAGACCCTTTTTATAATTCCGCTGAAAGTATAGAATTAAATAAAATTTATGATAGTGGATTTGATATTGCCGTAAAACAAAAATTTTATCATCCCGAAGGTAAATTGGGGATGTTTTATTTTGGGCACGAAGTGAGACTGACATCATTGAAACACTATGCTAATGTACTTGATTCTGCAACCGTCAATACAAAAAAAATAAAGTTAAATACTCAGGAAACTAAATTTGAATATGCATTATTTATAGGAGATAGATGGATGCGCCTATTTGGTGAAAGAAACAAGAATAATTCTTTTGGCTTCACAATAGATGCTTTTTTGGGTTTCGGATTTGGTTATCGCTTAATTGAAAAAAAATATCCAAATAATCCAGAATATGATGATATATATAAAGATATAAACGATTCGAGATTTGTGATTTCGCCCAGGATAGGAATTAATTTTGGAATTATTTTCTAAGTGAATATCTCTTCTACTGAAAAAACAGCTATTAATTATACCTGAACGGTGAACCTATATTAAGATTAATTTTAAATAAGAGTATTTTCTTAAAACCTGATTATTATCATGTTTGATTAATTAACTCTCCTATATCTTTGAATTACTTTTTAAGCGATACAACAATAATCATTTTTTAAGCTATAACTGGTCACAGGGTGAGTGAAGTCTTTAGAGAAGTCGCTCACTTTGGGGCTATTTTTTTTAAATATTTTTTTCTATTTGATTTGAGGAAACTAATAGCAAATTATTACTACGAATAAAGAAAGCCCATTGAAACAATGGGCTTTATAACTTAGTATGCAATTACTTTTATCTTCTAATTGACCTCAGCAGCTTTTTTACTTAACAGAATTTCTTCTATTGATTTTTTCAGAGTTGCCTTAGGTAAGGCTCCCTGTGCCATTTGAGGCTGACCATCAGTAGGACAAAAAAGCAGTGAAGGAATACTTCTAATTCCAAATGCTGCAGCCAATTCTTGTTCGGCCTCAGTATCTATTTGATAAATTCTAATTTTCCCATCATATTCTTTTGAAAGCTCCTCAAGTATCGGATGCACCATTTTACATGGTCCACACCAGTCAGCGTAAAAATCAATCAAACAGGGCAAATCCCCTTCAAATTTCCATTCCTTGTTTTGTTCATAATTGAAGACTTTCTCCAAGAATTTCTCTTTTGTTAATTTTTCCATATTTGATTTATCTAATTTTGTTTCTATAATATTTATTTCAGAATATTTATTCTTTTGGTTAGCAGTATTAGTTTCACTTTTTTTCAATAATACCATTCCTACAAATACTATTGCAAATACTATTATACCAATCGTTGTAATATTCTTTTTCATTTCTATTAATTATTAAACAAATATATGAAGTAATATTCATATAAACAAATGTTCATATATAAAGAC
>CAYREN010000585.1:0-2959 GCA_964423255.1 uncultured Roseivirgaceae bacterium
CATTGAAGAGCTACAAAAACATTTTAAGCAGGCAGATGACTCCCCTTTAGATGGCTTCCGCATTTCTTTGGATTATGACAAGAAACTGACCAATGGGCATAATTTGGCTTTTGGACTGCAGCCACAATTTCTTAAACACACTGGCGCATTCACTTTTGATACGCTTAATGTAGAAAGCAATAAATGGGGAAACTATGAAGAACTCGAAAACGCCGTTGATCTTTACAGGGGAGTTTATTCAGGGTATGCCGATTACTCTGGCAAGTCTGATAAATTTGAATTTGCTCTGGGTTTGAGACTTGAATATACTGATCAGACATTGGATATAGCTAATCCAGATTATTTCAGCATTTTTGACAGACCCACAAAATCTAGGTATGAAGTCAAACAGCTCGATTGGTTTCCCACGCTTCACCTGAACTGGATCTTCTCTGATCTTGATGCAATTATTTTGGCAGCAAGTAGGAGAATAAACCGTCCTCCAACCAAGAATATGTCTCCTTTTCTTTACAGAAGACACTTCGAGGTTTATTTAGTTGGTGACCCTGCCCTGCAGCCAGAGTATATTAATAACCTTGAACTGACCTACAATAAAGATGTTGGGAATCAAAACTTTGCTATAACGGGTTTTTACAGAGGAACGGATAATGCAATATTCAGGGTAAATACAGTTTATGAGGAAGAAAACGTGCTGATCAGAAGCTATACAAATGCAGGGAATTCCCAATCTTTAGGTGCTGAGCTGAATAGTAATATTGTAATCACACCCAGCTTGAAAGTTTTCCTCGGAGGATCATTGTACAATTATCGAGTTGCCGGAGATATATTTGGGTACCAGGAAAATAATCAAAGTACAAACTGGAGTCTTAAAGGAAATGTCAATTGGTTGGCCTCCGATGCATTTAAATTTACTGTTGACTTTGATATTAAATCGGCAACAGTCACTGCACAGGGAGCTAATGAAATGTTTTATATGGCCAATGCAGCAATTAACTATTCACCTCCAAAGCTTGAAAGTTGGAGTTTTGCCTTGCGTGGTATTGACTTGCTGGCGTCAAATATTACCGGATTAAATACCAGAGCATTTAATAGCGAGGGGGTTCAGATTTTTTACCAGGAAGTTCAGTACAATCGTTATGGTCCGATTTTGGAATTAGGGGTAAATTATTCCATAAATATGACTGGGAAATCCAAGAAGAAAACGAAGAAAACATTTGGGGATGAACAGTTTTAGGTGAATTATTCTCCTGAAAGATAAATCCACATAATATTTATAATTTGCTCATGATTGTGAAATTGAAATAACAGAATGGCAAACCCAATTAAAGACCCCGGTTTAGGAAGCAAATTCAGACCAGGCGAAAAACGCCTGATGAATAGAGATGGCACATTCAATGTACACAAGATTGGTGCGCCGGGTAACATTCGTGATACCTATCAATCATTAATTAAAATGTCATGGGCAAAATTCTTTGCGCTGACATTCTTATTCATCACTACCCTGAACCTCATATTTGCATTGATATATGTGTTTATTGGCGTCGAGTATCTGGTGGGCGATAAAGAAGGTGATCTTTGGCAAAACCTCAGTGAAGCATTCTTCTTTAGCTTCCAGACATTTACCACAGTAGGATATGGGTACATATCGCCTATTGGAAAATTAGCCAACTTTGTATCTGTTTTTGAATCTGCAACCGGACTTATGGTATTCGCCATTATAACTGGCTTACTTTATGGAAGATTTTCAAGGCCTTCAACACGCTTGCTATTTAGTAAAAACGCCATCATTGCACCATACAACGATGGGTGGGCATTAATGTTCAGGGTGGTCAACCTAAGGAAAAGCACACTATTGGAGCTTGAGGCTAGTGTTGCATTGACGCTTCACCTCATGAAAGACAACGAGCATCGGCGTAAATATTACCGCCTAAATCTGGAGATAAACAAGATTGAGTTTTTCCCAGCTACATGGACTATCGTTCATCCTATTGACGGAAAAAGTCCTTTTAGTGCACTTGATTTAAATACCCTCCCACAAGAAGACCTTGAAATTGTCATACAACTAAAAGCCTTCGACGATACCTTTTCGCAGCAGGTTCATTCGCGATATTCTTATCTGGGCAATGAGGTGATTGTAGGTGCCAAATTCAAACCCGCCAGCCGGATAGATGCAAATGGTGAACTGATTATCCCATTAGATGAATTTCATGATTATGAATTAATTGCTTATCGAAACTAAATCATATCTTTAGCCTGTTTGATTGACTGATATGGCTTTTAAACAATAATCAGATCAATTATATTTTTGTTAGTATTCCTTTCTAACAGTTAAAAATATTATTTTTTACATTGCACAAAATTATAAAATGACATCCGATATTTATACATTCTCACTAACCGTATTCATGGGCTTTTTTGCGGTAATGAATCCAATTGCCAACACACCGGTATTTTTAGGGTTGGTTGGAGATCGTGATAAGTTGTCGAAAAAAAGAATCGCTAAAACAGCTTCCATAACTGCTTTTATCATTGTGATATCTTTTGTGATTCTTGGCAAATATATTTTTGAACTTTTTGGAATTACTATCCCTGCATTTAAAATTACTGGAGGGATACTATTGTTTTATATTGGTTTTGAAATGCTTTTGTCAAAAAAATCTAAAATACATCATCAGGAAGACATAGACCTTGATGATGGAATTGCTATATCTCCATTAGCTATTCCCATACTTGCAGGACCGGGTACCATCGTCACAGCCATGAATAATGTGACAGATGCCAGTTTTTTCAATATCGGAATTATAATTTTGATTTTTGCTCTGATGATTTATCTAACCTATCTGGCTTTCTCTTTAAGTGATCTGATTATAGAAAAGATTGGAAATAATTTAATTACAGTCGTAGGAAAAATTATGGGATTAATTCTCGCTATAATGGGTACCGGAATGGCTGTTGAGGG
>CAYREN010000586.1:0-2944 GCA_964423255.1 uncultured Roseivirgaceae bacterium
TTGGGAATTGTCTCCTAGTTTGATTTATGATATAAAAGAGTCTGTTTACGATTCATGGACAATAGGATTGGGAATTGGTAAGCGTTTTTAGTTAAATATGAATTGGGCAAATTCCCTAATTCCTGATTTAAACTGGAGTCTGAAGGCATAATGTAATTGGGGTTATTGTTGAATTAATAGTGCTGATAAAAAATCTGCATATTTGTTAGCTTATGCAGTTATATTTGCAAAAAAAATATAAAATGATGAAAAAGTATTTACTTATAATTGCATTTCTGATTGTAAGCGTAGAATCGCAATCGCAAGTATTAATATCACTTTTACTGGGAGATAAATTAAATTCAGAAGGTTTGGAGTTTGGTCTGGAAGGAGGAATCAATTGGACAAAAATATCCGGAATGGAGACAAATACCTATGCAAGAAAATGGAATCTGGGTTTTTATTTCGATATCAGAATAAAAAACCAATGGTCATTCTATACAGGTGTTTTAGTAAAAGCTAATATGGGTGTTGACAAACTTACAGACAATGATCTGGAGTTTCTCGGAGCAACAATTTATAAAGACTTTGATGATCCAACTAAGCGAGCAGTTGGAGATTACAGTCAGAAAATGAATTCATTTTTAGTACCGGCGTTGATTAAATATAAGTTTAAAAACAATATATATTTTGAGGGAGGTCCTCAGTTTGCACTAATGTATAAGGCTTGGGTAGAATTTGAATCCGATATTGAAGGAAAAGATGCAATTATCAAGGAACACAACAAAGAGAAGATAAACAGACTTGATGCAGGTCTTATGGGAGGAATGGGCTACAAATTTAAGAAAGGGCCAGGCTGGACAATAGGTGCGAAATATTACTATGGATTGATTAACGTCTATAAGGAAGGGCCAAGTACACAAAACAGCTCGTTCTTTTTGAAGTTAAACATTCCAATTGGTGCAGGTAAAAAAACAAAAAAGGAAGAAAAAGAATAAAAATTATTATCAACTAAATTTGAATAAAGATGAGTAATAAAATCAAATTAATAATAACTACATTTTTTACTTTTGTCATATTATCACAAAATAGTTATGCACAATATGCTTCCAAAAAAGTCAAATCAAAACATCAAATTTATACCGACAGTATCAAACAGGTAAATTACGATTATATTTTTCCGATATTAGGTCAGCAGGTTTATAAACGAGGGTTTGATATTCCTTATCCCATAGGAGTTATGGGCAATTTCATTTGGATGAGCCAGGGAATTACCATTGACAATTTACAACTTGGTCTCCAAAATGATGACACCGATATCCCTCTAACTCCAGTTGATTTTATAGGTTTTGGTGACAATACAAATACTTCTTATTCTATAAATGTGAGACCAGATATTTGGGTATTACCATTTTTAAATGTTTATGGTTTATTTGGAAAAGGTCAGTCCCATACAGAAGTAAATCTTGTTAAGCCAATAGAGTTAAAATCTATTGTTGATCAAGGTGTTCGTACGCTGGGGTTCGGCATCATGGGTGCTGGAGGAATTGGGCCTGTATGGTTTTCAGTTGACGCCAACTTTACATGGAACAAGCCCGAATTGCTTGAAGAAGCTACACGCGTAAATATATTGGGATTACGCATTGGGCATACTTTTGTTTTTAAGAATAATCCTGAGCGAAACATTGCCATTTGGGCAGGAGGTATGCGACTGTTTATGAACACAAAAACTGCAGGGGCTATAAAATTGGGTGATGCAATCCCTCCTGAAACCTGGGCTCGAATTGATGAGATTGTAGTTAATTATTGGAATTGGTATGACAATGAAGCTACTCCACCTCAAAAAGTCATTGCTGATAAAGTCCTTACACCAATCGTCGATCGACTCGATCAGGCTGATGGAGATGCTATAATATCTTATAGCATGGACAAGCAGACAAAAGAACTTTGGAATGGGATAATTGGTGCTCAGTTTCAGTTGAATAAAAGATGGATGCTCCGCACAGAATTTGGTATTATAGGAGATCGAAAATCTGCTCTGGCTTCTGTAAATTATAGGTTTTTAATGTAAATAAGGCTGATTTGATGAAATCGGCATTTACCAGTAATTTTTATTTTATTTATCTTAAATTTCTAAAATAGAAAGACCCAAATATTCACCTGTTTTGTCTTAACTAAAACCCTACATTATGTTTAAAAAGATAGGATGCCTGTTACCTATATTAGCCGTGTTACTTTTTTTAACTTATATCAGTATCAAGCAAGGATACAATACCATATATAATGAAGATTGGGCAGAGAATTTTTCTACTCAAAAAGTTCTCGTAGTTAACATTGCAATAGACTCTTCTTATACTTCTGATGGTGGAGGTTTTAGTAGTTGGCATTATTCTTTTAATCCAATTGTAGAACGTGATACCGATGGTAAAATTGAATCGGATACAGTGCTTTTTATGACTTCATATGAAGAGTCGGATTGGTACCCCGGGGATAGTATATTTATAAACGTAAATAATTTTGATGGTAATTTGTCCAAGGATATTGACACTGACAGAAACGGCACAGGCATCGTAAATATTATTATGGGCCTTGTCTTTTTTGTTCTTTCAATTCGTATCGTTCAATTTTTGATAAAAGCCAAACAGAAAAAAGAGGAGGCGAAAGAGCAAAATTAAATTTTTTAGGGTACTACTACAAACCTGCCAACCACAGGCGGGTTCGTAGTAGTACATAAAAAATTTATAAGAATTCTTAAGTAATTTGGCAGTAGTAATATAGCCTGATCTATATAATACAATGTATTCTTAATTAAGAGCTACATAATATTTAGCACCAAATAAAAGGTTTATAATTACCAACAATTCCCAAGAATATGAAAGACATAAAAACCCAAATTCAAGACCTGAAACAAGAATGTGAAAATCATCTCAATAATGAACTACTGCCCTTTTGGTTTGACCGATCC
>CAYREN010000587.1:0-2938 GCA_964423255.1 uncultured Roseivirgaceae bacterium
GAGAAATAACAGGCTAATAGGATACCAAGTTGTTTGGAATATGCAAGAATTCAAACAGTAAATAAAAAGTAAAATCTCTGCCTCAACCGGCAAACAGGTGTGATCTGGTTAGAAAAAGGAAAGAGTAAAAAAATATGAAGTCTTACTAAGTGTGCAAAATCGGAATAAAGGATTGAACTAAGAATGAAATCGGAAAATAAAATTAAAAATCTATTACCGCCAAATTCGGTTGATATTTTAGGATTTCAATTTTTCAAGACATTCTAATGGCTTGAAGTTCTTCAGCTTCTTTTTGATTTTTTGTGTTACTCCTATATTCAATTCTGGTTTTTCAAATGGCAGCATCATTCCATTAATATCCAATTTAGCAAATTCATAAGCAAGATGGGATTCATTTTTTAATAAATTACTCATATACTTTTGATTTGACAGGTTCTCAATTAGAGCTATTTCTTCGGGTAGGTAGAGTAGATCTTTGTTTACCTTAGAGTTCCCATGTAAACGCCGAAGGAGTTGTTTGAGTCTTCGATAAAACTGTTCAGATGTATTGTTGGTTCGCTGTGGAATGATTGTTTTAGTCTGCCCTTGTACAGTCACTTCTATACCACGAATAAATATTTTGCCCCAGTATTTTTCCAATTGTTTAATGACAGTCTGTACTCTTGGCAATTTCTGCTTTTGTTTTTTTAGTGTCGAAATATATTTTTCCAGTTTGCTTTCAACATCATAAAGTTCTTCTTGGCTTGTGATTCTTCCGGGATCATTCAATCCTTTTTTATCACCGGGTAAAGCAATGCGCATTATATCACGAAGCTTATCAAAATATTCAACGTGCCGCTCGAGGTCTTTCACTTTGCTGCTTAATTTCTTATCTGATAATACGCTGTCAAATATCTCTTTTATCTTGTAAAACCGGCACTTCACTAATGCCTCATGCTCAAATACCTGAAGTTTTTCAATGGTTTCCATTTCTACATGGATTCTTTTAAGACTATTGTAATATTCCAACTTCGGCCTGTCAAAAGGAAAACCGTATCCATCTCCATTGTTTTCCCACGATTTCAATTCCAATAAATAGCCATACAAAATTCCCTGCAAAAGTTCCTTGGAGTTCTCATCACAATCATTTATTGAAAAGAATAGTTCTTGTGCTGTTTTTGTGCATCCGCTCAGCTTCTCCATGGCCTTGGTTTGATACCGGATTTCGGAATATATCTTCTTTTTTGATAATGAACTTTTTACTTTTTGGTATACTTCACCAAATAAATCCTTTCCAATATCACGCAGTAAATGGAAGTGACAAATCACACGTACTGCCAATGGAAAAACTTCGTCTAAGGCGCTATTTATGCCGCGCCCCATATCATGGACACAACATAAAGGATCACCGTATAATTGGCTCACTTTCCTGAAGGCATTTCCCAGGTCTTTTTGATTTTCACTTATAAGTTTCTGGCTATAGAGTACAAAACCGCTGTTTCCATCTATACAGGTCAACAGATGAGGGGCGCGACCCTCGCAAGTTGAATCGACATACATGATGTATCCCCCCTGGCTTTCCAGGTAATTGTTGATATTGCCTACATGCAGGTAATGGAATTTTCCCAAATAGTGCAAGAAGTTATACGCCAGGCGCCTTACCTGGGTCGCCGATATCGAAAGCTTGTATTTCTCATGGAATATCCGCCCTATCTCACTTATTTGTTTCTTCTCTTTATAACGAAGCAAACCCACCTCTACCATGCAGTCATAGGAGTAATTGCTCCCTTTTTTTACCATTAACGGTAAGTGTTCAGATTCATGCCATCGCCCACAATTATTACATCGTTTCTGGTGGTCCTTTATTTCAAGGGGACCATAATCTATCGTATATACCTTACGTTTTTTGATTCGTACTACAACCAACTTTCCGCAACAAGTGGGACAGGTAGTATGTGTAAAACTAAAATGAAGCAACGGAAGCCTGCCAAGGACCGATGATAAATCATACCCTACCCGGATATCGGATAAAAGGCGTGACAAACAATCTAATGCTACAAATTGCGCATCGTTTTTTTTATACCGTAGTGAGATATAACAGCTTGAATTTCTTTGACGCTGGCATCTACACCTTTAGCCCTCAGGCGCTGCTCTATTGCTTCTTCACCAAGGTTACTGCTTATTATGATTTCAACTAATATGGCAATAACAATATCTTTGTCATCCATAAGCGCATCACCTTTTTGTAATGACGAGCTAACTACAAGTAACTCACGCTCCCTGCGCTGCGTTGCATAAACCGTTTCATCGGAACTGTAGTAAACATAACTCCTTCCTGCCTTTTCCCGCCTGACGGTTTGCTTTGCCGTTTGCAGGCGTAACAAATCATTGACCCTGACATGCAGGATGGATGATAATTCTGTCGGCTTGCATCCGTCTTTGCTATTGTGTACAAGCTTTATAACCGTTTTTACCAGGCTGCCGTGAACAGAAAAATAAATCCCATCGCAATCCCATATCCCATGCGCATTAAAACATGCCATTGATGGTAAAGTATAGAACTTTGAATTGTGATTATACGAAGTCAGCAACCCGATTTGTTTAATTTTCCTGCGTAAAGTGACCTCGCTGCATATACTGGGATAAAGAAGGTTCTGAAGCGTATTAACCTTACTATCAGCAGTAAAGGCGTCTATCACGCGTTGATTAAGAGTGTATTGTTTCATTTGATAAAGTATAGATTAAATAAATGTGAATATAGCGATTAATATCTATACTTTATCATATTTTGAATCTAAATTCCGACGAATCTGTGGTCGGGTTACTCAAATTTCACTAAATTGGCTCAAAACTTGGCCTGAAGAGACTGTAACTCATTGACTAATAGAACACTTCGTAAATTTGGCTGTCATAGTAATTAAATGTTGTATCCGCGCCAGTCAAAATAAGCTTAACAAGG
>CAYREN010000588.1:0-2930 GCA_964423255.1 uncultured Roseivirgaceae bacterium
AAAGTCCGGAATTTTGCGCCGCATGCCATAAGCAATTTATTGACGAAGAAGTAAACAATGTAGGATGGGTACAGCTACAAAACCAGTATGACAAATGGAAAAACAGCAAATGGAATCATCCCGGTGATCCTACAAAAACCATCGAATGCCGTGAATGTCATATGCCGCTCATGGCCAATTCGAATGAACCTGGTAGTGGAGATGACATGGATTATAACCGAACTGAAGATGATGGAAAACACAGAAGCCATCGCTTCCTTGGTGCCAATCAGTTTATGCCATTAGCTATGGATTTACCAGGGGCCCAAGAACATGTCGATTTGACTGAAAGTTGGCTTCGGGGTGACTTTGAAATTCCTGAAATAAAAGATAAATGGGTTGAAGGTCCGGCAGTGCCAATAGAAATTTTAGCCCCGGAAAATGTTATTCCCGGAGAGGAAGTGACAGTCACAACAGTATTGACAAACAATAAGCCAGGCCATGATTTCCCTACCGGGCCCATTGATATTATCCAGGCTTGGGTGGAGATTATCATTACTGACCAACACGGAAATGAGGTGTACGCCTCGGGTAGAGTAGATGAAAATCATTTTATCGAACCGGGATCCTTTGTGTTTAAGGTAGAACCTGTAGATCAATATGGCAATCTGATTGATAAGCACAACCTCTGGGAAATGGTCGGTGTCAGGTTTAACAGGTCAATGTTTCCAGGTTTTTCTGACCAGGCCGATTTTTCATTTTCATGCCCGGCAGAGGTCAATGCTAAAAAGATGGAACCTGAAGAAAAACAAGCTTTCAAATTTAAGGCCCCAAAGGAAAAGATTACTTCATTAAATATCACCGCGAAATTGAAGTATAGAAAAATTGATCAATACTTAATCAACTATTTATTTGGAGATAATTCAGGAATCACTTCACCAATCACAGTGATCTCCGAAGACACCAAATCCATTAAAATTTCTCAAAATAATAAAGACAAAGCAAAGACCATTTCCGATTCTAATTCTTCCTCTGAAGATAAAAAATTGGCAAGAATAAATAATTTGGAAGAAAAAGGAAATGTAAACTAACCTGGATAATCCAGGAAATAATTATTAATGTATGTAAAGATCCTGCCCATAGCGAGGCAGGTTAGAAATCACGCTTGTCTGCCGTGGCAGGACTTTGACAATTACATAAAATTTGAATTCAATGTAAATGGGTAGATATGCAGATTATATATTTAAGTGATTTTTTATAAAACACTAAGACAAAACACTGTACCAATTATTTATGGCAATAAGACGAACCAAGAGAAAAAAAAGATTAACCACTGCTATTATTTCAGGAAGTGTTTTCATTGGGATATTAATAGCCCTGTTTATTTATAATACCGGTACGAAGCAAACTTATACGCCCGGGGAAGAAATTCAGGGATTAAACTCTGAATTAACCAGAAACCTCCCCGAAGGTTATCCGAAAGTTACTTTCACTGATGTAACGAAAAAAGTGGGAATAAAATTCAACCATTTTTATGGGAAGCGTACCATTCAGCTTCCAGAGGATATGGGTTCAGGAGTGGCATGGGGAGATTATGACAATGACGGTTGGCAAGATTTTTTTGTAGCAAATTTTTCAGGGTCTGTCGATCTTTCCAAAGAAGATCTTGCTCAATCCCCGGCACATTCACAACTCTATCACAACAATCAGGATGGAACTTTTACAGAAGTGAGTACTAATGCAGGTGTTGACTTACGGGCATGGGCAAATGCATGTTCCTGGGTTGATTATGACAATGATGGCTTGCTTGACTTGTTCGTTTCATGCTATGGAAGAAATTATTTATATCATAACAATGGAAATGGAACTTTTGATGAGGTTGGCAAAAAATCGGGCATAGGAAAATTTGAAAACTATTGGGCGGGAGTTACCTGGGGAGATTATAATTTGGATGGAAATCTTGATTTATATGTTTGTGGATATGTCGATTACCAACCATCTGCCAACAAAAGCACTGCCTTGCAATACAATGCTGAAGTTCCCACGAGCATCAATCCTTCATCTTTTAAACCCATCAAAAATTTGCTCTTTCGAAATAATGGCAATGGCACTTTTACCGACGTGGCGATGAAATCGGGTGTAGCAAATGAAAATGGTCGAAGCCTCTCTGCAGCCTGGTGTGATTTTGATGACGATGGACAACCCGACCTTTATGTAGCAAACGACGTATCTGACAATGGATTATTCCGAAATAATGGAGATGGTACTTTTGAAGATGTAAGCTACACTTCCTTCGTAGCAGATTACAGAGGGGCAATGGGCATTGGAACGGGAGACTGGGACAATGATGGAGATTTTGATATGTTCATCACCCACTGGATTGCACAGGAAAATGCATTGTACAGCAACCTTATGTCACAACTCAACACAAAAGACATATCGGTTAGCAACAAAATTAAATTTATGGATGAAGCAGACAGATATGGTCTTGGACAAATCGCCCTGGAATTTATTGGATTTGGCACATTTTTCTTTGATTATAACAATGACACCAAACTGGATATTTTTATCGCCAATGGCAGCACATTTCAAAAGCGCGAAAACCCAAAAGAACTAATCCCGATGAAAGATCAGTTGCTATGGAATCGAGGATCGAAAGAAGGATTTTTTGATGTTTCACCAGTAAGTGGTGATTACTTTAACGATGCCTATGTTGGAAGAGGGACTGCCTATGCTGATTATGACAACGACGGAGACCTTGATGTGCTTGTGGTGAACAATATCGGACCTGCAAAATTATTGAGAAATGATGGAGGAAATAAACAAAATTGGATAAAAATAAAGCTGGATAAAAAGCATGGAAACAAATTTGGTATTGGTAGTAAAATTAGGCTGGTATCCGGACAAACAGAGCAAGTCAGGCAGGTTGGTTCACAAGGATCTTATTTATC
>CAYREN010000589.1:0-2925 GCA_964423255.1 uncultured Roseivirgaceae bacterium
TATTAATGAAATTGTAAGTAAGATGTATTTCATTGAAATATTTATTTATAAATCAAATGGTAAATCATTTAACTTTTTTATTGGGTATTATCAGGAAATATTACCCCTTGTCCTTTTAAATGGGTGGTTGAACTACTTAAATATCTAACAAAACTTGTTAAAAAATGTAGCTATGTTTAATGAAATATACTTCCGAGAGAAATTCTCTACCTGTTCCTCAAGTCATACGGTCAGCAAATACGACCTTTATGAAAATAATTCAAGTTGCCTTTATTCTGTGAAAGGAAATAAGATAAAATAGAAGGAACTACAACCATTTGCACACTGCTTACTACTAATTTTCTATTCTGAATCAGCCCTATGTATTGCTATGATGTAAAGAACTATGTGATAATCATTGAACATTTAGCCTATTCAAATTCTATTACAGAAAAGAACTCACCACGTTTTACCAACTCATACTTTCTTTCTCCTGGATGATCATAAAAAAGAACTTGTAAGGAAGCATTCCTGTAGGAGTTGATATACCAGCTACCGGTCATAAAAACTCTACCCTGATCATCTGCAGATAATGAGTTAATCATACGTGGAGTTCTTCCTTCCTGGTCAATTATTGCTCCGTGATCTGTAATACTATAGTCACTATTTGGCCCTATGGAAACGCTTCTTAGGTGAATATACTCATCATAACCATCAACATCAGGATCATTATTATCCCTATTCACTTCAGCCATCTGGTTTCGCTGAATTTCAAGATCGCTGTACTGGACAAAATAAACTCTATCGCCTCCGAGTGCGGTCTCAAGAAAAGTTGAACCAATATAAGCAATAGGCTGGAATGCCTTGCCTTTGTTAATATTTTTAGAAGGATCAAAAATCCACAATCTCTCATCACCTCCTCCAGTACGTCCCATGGTAAACAAACATTTTTCTCTTCCGGGAAGGGGCGATAGCCATGTCCAGGCTCTGCTTTTCATCATTTGTTCATCCGTAACTTTTGTACCATCAATATATTCACCTTCAGGGAGCACATCTTCATAGGTTATAATTTTTCCGGCGTTGGGGTTGTAACAATAAAGATTTCCTCGATCATTTTCATTTAGACCCATGCCTTTCCATAAACTGAACCAGCAATTTCCATTATGGTCTACAAAAAACCAGAAACTTGCACCTTTCTGACCTTTTGTGAGTTGACCCAGATCTTTCTTTTCACCTGAATCAATGTCAATACTATACAAATGAGCACCATCATTTTTGATCAAATCCTTTTGAAATGGCGCAACAAAAACGTAAAGTACTTTCCTTTCAGGATCCACGTTAATTGCAGAATAAATAGAGTAACGCGGTTTCACAATGCCAAAGTCACGGAACTTTCCGGTCGACATTTCATAACCGAGTACATGTGCCCCTGGGTATAAATCAATCCCTTCAGGCCAGTAATTTGATAGGTGAGTTGTAAAATATAGCCAGCCATCAAGCTCTACAATTGGACTATGAATTTTACCTTGTTGGGATTTGGTATCTTCCTCCCCACAAATCAAGGTCATATCTTCCGCAATCATTGTATGCTCTTTTGTTCTTGGATTATACATGTGGAATCCAGCCCCATGTCCTCTGGAATGGGTTGAAGTCCCAAAATAACAATTCCCATCCGAAGCAACAGTTATTCCCTGCCATTGTCCATCCCATTCCTTACTAATCTTATTCATTGAGAAAGATGTGGCATCGCAAACTTTCCCTTTATAATTCTTGGTTCTTTGCTTTTGTGCTATCGCATTTGAATAAAAGCAAAATAATATAATTGCGAAGGTCGCTGTTATAACATTTATTTGATTATTGAAAAGTTTTATAGTTTTCATTCTTCTGTCATTAAAATTTTATTTTAGGAATAGATTTTTCAATTTGGATTGGTCTTAGTTTACCCGATTTCATTGCCACTTCAGCTGCGTCTGCAATGGCCACAGCTTCAATTAATTGGTTTACAGGCCCTTGTGATTTGCCCGTTTCAACCATCTTTTTTACTAATCGTAATATTTCCGCAGATCCTTTGGGATAATTAAAATCTCCTACACCTTGATTATGAATCGCACCTCTACCGCCAGGACCAAAAGCACTCAAATGCATTGAGCCATGCCATGTGCGCCCAATATCGCAGTTAATCATTACACCTTGTTTAGGTCGATTCGGCTTGTCTCCCCAATCCAGATGAATGCTAGTATGCTTTGGCGTAACCATTGCTGTGACGGATTCTACATCCGAGCCATAAATTGCTAAAGCATAACAAATAGTGTGAATCAATCCGGCACGGCTTGTACCTCCTCCCTGAATTGTACCGAAATTTACTTCGCCGAGCTCACTAAGACGGTTGGCAAATTCTTTGGTTTCCGGTAAGGCTTGTATAATGGAAAGCGACATTATAGGAGCATTGTTCTCGTCGGCAAGTTTAATCATTGCTTCAACATCAGCCAAGCGATGCGCAAAAGGTTTGTCAACAAAAGTAGGAATCCCCTTTTTCAATCCCGGAGTAGCAAGTTCAAGATGCTCGTGTCCATCCCAATTACAATCAGCTATAAATACTAGATCAACATCGTCACTTACTTCCTCAAAAGAATCACAAACCTTTGGCGAACTATTGAATATTTTAGCAGCAACCTCAGCGGCATTTCGATCCTTGTCCCAAACCTTCACGATTTCAAAACCTTCTACAAAAGGTGCCGTCATATAAGTGGGATCGCCATAATAAGTATAGAAATAATAATGATTGCCTCCATGCTGCCATGAGTAGATTCCGGGCTGATCCATGGGTAGTGGTAAACTAAAAAGGAGTGGGTCATGTTTCTGCATTTGAGGGCCAAACCACATTCCATGCGTATCGCAACCTATCAGACCAACTCTTATAGGTTTCTTAGATTTTGTTTTTTTCTG
>CAYREN010000590.1:0-2918 GCA_964423255.1 uncultured Roseivirgaceae bacterium
ATTTTCCTTGTCTTTAAAACACTATGAAAATTTTGATGCGAATGAATTAATAGAGATCCCCTTAAATCAAAAAATCTTTACCCTGCATAATGCAGGAATAAATTATTTACCTGATATTACAGGACAAACCTTAATAGATGTTATGTTAGTTCCTTTTGAAAAGTTAGATCCGCAAAGTAAAATTTGGATATACCAATCCTCCAAAAAACTCAATGAGGAAGAAAAAGATTATATCATTGAAAAAACAAAAATATTTTTGGTCGATTGGACAGCACACGGAAATGCCCTGGAGTCGAGCATGAAAATATTTTATGATCAATTTATTATAATTGGTGTCAGTGAAGCTACAAATGAAGCAAGTGGTTGCTCTATTGACAAATCAGTAAATCATGTCCGTGAGTTAGAAAAAGCGCTTAATATTAATTTACTCGAGAGATCTAAAGTAGCCATAAAAGAAAGTATGACTATTAAACTGGTTGAATTTTCAGAAATCAAAAGTATGGTTTCGCAAGGCGCAATAACTTCCGACACCGAAATATTCAATCATGCAATTGTCTCTAAGGATGAGTTAGAATCAAATTGGCTGCTGAAAGCTAAAAACTCTTGGTTAAAAAGGTATTTTTAGAAATATCTCTATTTGAAAATACTTTCTGTAGCCATACTATTTTATTCAAATTTTTGTTTTAAATCCAAAAGCAAATCAATTTGAATTACTAAATTTGATTTGTAGAAAACGAATTGCAAAATGGGATTGAAAATGAAACAGGCCATTATTGAGACAAACATGATTTTGTCAATAAGCTACCAACGGCAAAGTTCCTGCAAATTTTAGACAAATGAGAAGAAATACAACTTACATTTTATTGCTATCAATACTCTACCTGGCTTCTTGTTCGGCTGGTAAGATGGCTATGAAAAAGGGGAATAAGAAGTTTAAATATGGAGATTATGATTTTTCCATTGAATACTTTAATAAAGCAATAAATCATAACTATAAGCTAGGAGAAGCGAATTTCAATATTGGAGAGGCCTATCGATTGTCAAACAGATTGAAAGATGCCGAACCATATTATAAAGCGGCAGTAGATAATAATTTAGATGATGAAAAAGCAAATTATTATTATGGATTAGCACTTAAATCAAACGAAAAATATAAACTGGCTAAGCAAGAACTTGAAGGCTATTTGCTTTCAGCTAGTAATGAAAAGGTCATTAAACTAACACAGATCGAAATTGACAATTTGATAAAACTTAATGACATAGTTGATAAAAAGAATTATTACAGGGTTAAAAATCTAAAATTGATTAATTCCCCATCAGCAGAATACTCACCTGTTTATTTAGATGGCGAACTTTTCTTTACCTCCTCCCGATTTGGCGGAAAGATCTATAAAGCAACTGGAACTTCCTTTACTAATCTTTATAAAGCAAAAACTAAAGGAGCAAGGGTTGATGCCTCAACAATCACCTCATTGGGAGAACTTATCAATTCGCCAAACACCAATGATGGATGTATTGCCTTTTCTCCTGATGGACAAACCATGGTGTATGCAAAAGGGAATAGCGGAAGAAAAAAAGGAGCAGAAGATGTTGATCTGTACATATCAAGATTTAGGCGGGGTGCCTGGTCTAAACCCACTGTTATGCGTGTAAGTAGTGGAAAATCATGGGATTCCACACCATCATTTTCTCGAGATGGCCGAACATTATATTTTTCATCTACCAGAAGAGGAACTCTTGGAGGAACGGACTTATTTGCCGCTACGAAAAATAGAAGAGGCCGCTGGAGTAATGTGAGAAATTTAGGACCTAAAATTAATACAGTTGGTAATGAGATGTTTCCTTTTCAAGCCAGTGACGGCTCATTATACTTTTCATCCAACGGTCATGCTGGATTAGGGGGGCTCGATATATTAGTCGCCAGAAGAGAAGAAGGTAAAATGATTGTAGCAAATTTAGGCCCTCCGATCAATACAAGTAGTGATGATTTTGGAATTTTTCTATTTACTCCGGACAAAGGTTTTTTTACTTCTAACAGAAAAGGTGGCGTTGGCGATGATGATATTTATACTTTTATCAATAATGATCCAAACCTAAAAATTGTTAATTACTTTCTCACCGGAACAACACATACTTATGATGATAAAGGCAATGAAATAATTCTGCCAAATACATCTGTCTTGCTTTATGGCGCCAATGACGAATTACTAAATGAAGCCCTAACCGGCCGGGATGGAAAATTTTTATTCAGGGTATATCCTGAGGAGGATTATAAGTTACTTGGAGAAAAACCGGATTTCTTTACATCACGAGCTTCCTTTTCTACAATTGGAAAAACAATTCCAAAAGATAAGCTGACAAAACTGGAGACAAATAAAGTTTTTAATACTAAGATTGTCCTCAATCAAATCATTCTTGATAAATCAATTGTACTGGAAAATATCTACTATGATCTTGACAGAGCTGAGATCAGATCTGATGCTGCGACGGAGTTAGATAAATTGGTAACCATTCTTGAGGACAACCCCGAAATAAAAATTGAGTTAAGTTCGCACACAGATAGTCGGCAAACTGTTGCTTATAATGACGATCTATCAAAAAGAAGGGCACAATCCGCTGTTGATTATATAATTTCCAAAGGAATAGGTTCAGATAGACTGGTGGCTCGAGGCTATGGAGAAACACAACTCCTTACTTCTGATGAGGAAATCAATAAGCTACCAACTGAGGATGCTAAAGAAGCTGCTCATCAGCGCAATAGAAGGACCGAATTCAAGGTAACAGAATACAATAAAGTAGTTGATCCGGAAGAGGAAGAAGAATCTGAGGAAGAACTGGAAGAACTCCAGGCTGAGGAAAGAGTAGAGCCTGTGGGTGGTTCGAGCTTGGAAGATAGAATTGACTGGGACAATTAGGAA
>CAYREN010000591.1:0-2917 GCA_964423255.1 uncultured Roseivirgaceae bacterium
GGATGAACCCTGTTCCTGTTGATGTAAGAAAGTTGATGTTTAAGGTTAAGAAAAAACAGGGTACTGACATCGCCAGATCATTTTGTGGACTTAATGATCCACGAAATATTATTGACTCTGCTAAATATGCAAAAGAAGGTGGTATGATTGCTCAGAGTACATTGAGCTTGACTCATTCGGCTGTTCATACCGTTGATTATTATATAAATCTTGCACAACAACTTATTGATGGTGGTGCAGATGAAATTTGTCTTAAAGACATGGCCGGTATTGGTCGACCAGCCTCTCTCGGTAAGATTGTAGCCGGTATAAAATCTTCAAATCCAAATATTCTTATTCAATATCACGGACAGACAGGCCCGGGATTTACACCTGCTTCTATTCTGGAGGTTGCCCGAGCTGGTTGTGAAATAATTGACGTCGGCATGGAGCCTCTTTCTTGGGGAACCGGACATGCTGACCTTCTCATGGTAATTGCTATGCTGAAGGATGCAGGCTTTTCGGTACCGGATGTAAACATGAAAGCATATATGGAAGCCAGGGCACTGACTCAGGAGTTTATGGATGACTTCCTCGGATACTATATCCCACAGCGAAACAGAATGCTCAACTCATTGCTAATAGGCCCGGGTCTTCCCGGAGGCATGATGGGTAGCTTAATGGCCGACCTTGAAAATAACCTTAAGAGTATTAATAAATGGTTGGCTAAAAACAACAAACCAACCATCACCCAGGACGATCTGCTGGTTCAATTATTTGACGAAGTAGAATTCATTTGGCCAAAGCTTGGATACCCTCCATTGGTAACTCCTTACAGTCAGTATGTAAAAAATGTGGCTATGATGAATGTGATGTCAATGATCAAAGGCAAAAAAAGATTTTCGATGATTGATGACAACACCTGGGATATGTTATTAGGCAAGGCCGGAAAACTTCCGGGAAAATTGGCTCCGGAAATTGCTAAGATGGCTGAAAGTCAGGGAAGGGAATTCTTTACGGGAAATCCACAAGATCTATATCCTGATAGTCTTGATGAATTTAAGAAAGAAATGGATGACAACGGATGGGATTATGGTGAAGATGATGAAGAGCTTATGGAGCTAGCTATGCATCCCGCCCAATACCGAAATTACAAATCAGGAAAAGCAAAAGAAGATTTTGAAAAAGATCTTGCAGAAAAGAAAGGTGCAAAAGCCGAAAAAGCTGCTCCTTCTCCTGTCGCTGCTTCATCAGGAGGATTTGTTCCTAAAACACTTAATGTAAATGTAAATGGCGAAAACTTTGTTGTTGCTGTTTCTTATGGAGACGCCGCTCCTGCTCCAGCTGCAAATATTCCTCCATCTGCGGCACCTTCACCTACAGCAATTGACGGTGCGGAAGAAATTATTGCCCCATTGGAAGGCAATTTTTACCGAACAAAGAGTGCTTCTGATACTGGGATAAAAGTTGGTGATACCATCAGTGATGGCGATGTGATAGGATACATCGAATCCATGAAGGTTTATAATGCCATCACTGCTGATAAGTCTGGTAAAATTGTAGAAATATGCTTCAATGATGGTGAAACCGTCGAAGAAGACGATGCGCTGGTAAAGCTGCAATAATACGTCTTGTGATAGAACAAATATAATATATGGAAATTCTTAGAAATCTATATGAGATGACTGCCCTCGGGTCTTTAATTCAAAGTCCCGAAACCATCTTAATGCTAATTATTGGTGGGTTCTTGTTATACCTTGGTATTGTAAAAGGTTATGAACCTCTATTGCTTGTACCAATAGGATTTGGCGTTATATTGGCCAACTCACTTGGCGGAGAGATGGGAGTAATCCCTGCGAATGATGTCATCGAGCATATGTCATTATTGGAGATTGCCAAAAACTATGGCATCATGAATCTGCTTTATTATTCATTGATTAAGACGGGTCTTTTACCACCGCTTATTTTTATGGGTGTTGGCGCATTAACAGATTTTGGCCCAATGCTGAGGAATCTTAAATTGGCTTTTTTTGGAGCTGCTGCACAAATTGGAATATTTTCTGTTTTGTTGGGAGCAGTTGCAGCAGGATTTACACTCAAAGAAGCTGCCTCACTTGGTATCATTGGTGGTGCCGATGGACCAACGGCCATTTATACTACCATAAAGTTGGCTCCGCATTTATTAGGCCCCATTGCTATTGCAGCATATTCTTATATGGCATTGGTTCCGGTAATTATTCCTTTCGTGGTAAACATCATTGCTTCTAAAAAGGAATTGAAAATAAATATGAAAGAAATGGATAAGCTGTATCCTAGTAAGCGACCAATTAAAAATATGAAAGCAATGAAAATTCTTTTTCCACTCATGATGGGTGGTATTGTTGCTATTTTAGTTCCTTCAGCAGTTCCTCTTGTGGGTATGCTGTTATTTGGGAATTTGGTCAAGGAAATAGGTACTTCAACGGAACGACTTTATAAAGCTGCATCAGGAGGTATTCTCAATACAGCAACTATATTTTTGGGATTGACGGTTGGTGGCACAATGACAGCCAGTGCTTTTTTAAACACGCAAACAATAATGATTATTGTTGGTGGATTTATTGCCTTTTGCTTTTCAGTGGCTGGTGGTATTTACGCAGTTAAATTGCATAATCTTTTTGTTAAAAAGAAAATTAACCCTTTGATCGGTGCAACAGGATTAAGTGCTGTACCAATGGCATCACGAGTAGCGAATGAGATGGCTTTGAAACACGATCCAAGTAATCATTTGTTACAATATGCCATGGCCAGCAATATTTCAGGTGTGATTGGCTCTGCTGTTGCAGCGGGTGTACTGATTTCTTTTTTATCGTAAAACATATAACATTATAAAAATATTCAATGCATAATTGAATGGTAGAGATCCATTTGGTTATGCATTTTTTTATATGGTAAAATT
>CAYREN010000592.1:0-2914 GCA_964423255.1 uncultured Roseivirgaceae bacterium
ATTTTCTTGTACTCCCAGTACATGCATCTTAAAATCAGAAAACATGGATCCATTATGACATTTTCCGCATCCGGCCTTTTTAAACTCGTCAAGACCTTCTTTCTCTGAGATTGACAATGCAGATTTATCACCACGCATATATTGGTCAAATCTTGAATTCGGGGTTATCAGAGATCTTTCAAATGCAGCAATGGCTTTTCCCAGATTTACAATCGTAACTGATTCTTCCACATCAAATGCTTTCTTAAATAGATCTTGATACTCGTCAATGCCCTTCAATCTTTCTATCACAACCTCCAGAGCTTGGTCTTGTGAATATACATGTCCGCGCATTTCTTCAAAAGCCTTTATCGGCTCCAGAGCCTGATTTTCTAAACTTTCAACTCTTCCGTCCCAAAACATAGGCGACTTATCAGGACTATACTTGTCATATACATTTATGCCATTAAAAGCAGTATTGAGCACCGTTGGAGAATTTCTTTTGGTAAAGGGAATATCATTGGGTTGATTGAAAGATCGTTTTCTTCCAAACCCTCTTCCATTTACACCTATGGGCAATTCAAGACTTTCGGCATATCCGTTTGTTGGGTGGTGGCAGGTAGCACATGCCACATCCTTGTTGCCGGATAATATTGGATCGAAAAACAACAATCGCCCTAATATTATTTTTTCTTTAGTGGTAGGATTGTCTGCAGGAGATTTTACTGTTTTTGGTAAAGCCGAAAATCTGCTAAGCGTATCAATGTTAAAAGCTGTGGGTTTAGATACTTCTTCGAACTTTGCCTTTTTTGGTGTACAATGCATTATAAAAAACAAAAGGCACAGTAAATAAATTACAGAGGTTTTAAATTGTCTCTCCAAATGCGCTGATATGATATGAATGATGATCGACAAAATGATTTACTATTTTACAATTGGCATACCGGCCTTTGATATTTCCTGGATTCCGCCTTCTACATTACAAACATCCTTGAAACCCATGCTTACCATATATTTCATTGCCTTACTACTTCGACCTCCAACTTTGCAGTACACAAAGTACTTTTTGTCTCTTTCTAATTTACCGATCTCATCTTTGAAATCTTTCTGAAAAAAGTCGATCAACACCGCCCCTACTAAATGCCCGGAATCAAATTCATCCTGAGTACGCACATCAAGTAAAATGGCGTCTCCTTTTTCAGCTTCAGCGAAAGCTTTTGGTTCGATATCACATTCAGTTCCTTGCTTTGATTGTGCAATGCTTTGTAGGCAAAAAGCCAATACAATAATTACAGAAAGCAGATTTACATTTTTTAATACTTTGCCCATACGTTGATAATTTTTAGTGTGGTAATTTTTCTTTTATTAATCCATAAATGAACGTGCCGAATATAGCGCTTAATAATGTAACAATAAATACTGAATACCCACTGCCAACCAAAGCAAAAATTGGTGCAGGGCATGCCCCGGTTAGTGCCCAGCCTAACCCAAATATTAAGCCCCCAAATATAGTGCCTTTGTGATACAATCTTTCTGGATAAACAATTGAAGACCCCACACTGGATTTCACCTTAAATAATTTTAATAATTGAATAGATATAAATCCAACCAGTATGGCTGACCCAATTACGCCAAACATGTGAAAAGATTGGAACCTGAACATCTCTTGAATTCTGTACCACGAAATAACTTCTGATTTGGTAAGGATTATGCCAAATACAATTCCAAATATTAAATATTTAATGTATTTCATAATAGTCGGTTTATAGTATATATGGCAATAATAAATGTGTCATTATTAATCCGCCAATAAAAAAGCAGATGGTTGCGACCAGCGAACCAATTTGCAAATTGGATAATCCGGTGATAGAATGACCCGATGTACATCCATTAGCATACCTTGTCCCAAACCCAACCAAAAATCCTCCTAAAACAATGAAAATCAATCCTGTAGAACTCATCAACGCCTCCCATCTAAATATGTCAGAAGGAACATATGACTCATAATCTGTAATGCCCAGGGCCTTCAAATTTTCCACAGTCGATGCCGAAATATCTACTTTCCCATTATTCATTAAAAATTGAGCTGAGATAAATCCACCTATCAATACTCCACCTATAAAGTATAAATTCCATTTTTCACTCTTCCAATCATATTTAAAATACTTGATATCCAGAGGAACGCACGCTGCGCAAATATGTCTCAGGGTTGAAGAAACTCCAAAAGATTTTCCAAAATATAAAAGCAGAGGGACCAGTAAACCAATCATAGGCCCTGCAATATACCAAGGCCAAGGTTCTGTAATAAAATCGAACATCACATCATCTTTTAACTGACATAATTATAATAATAAATTGAATTATAAAAATGTTGAGCACTGATAAATAAAAAAGGGTATCGAAAAAAAATCCGATACCCTTTAGTTAAAGGTTATATGAATTAATACTATTCGATATCTCCGGACCAACCCATCATACCCATCCTTAAATTATTTACATTTTTAAAACCCATATTTGCCATTTGGCTACATGCCGTTTTGCTTCTTCCTCCACTTGCACAATATACATAGTAGGTTTTTTCCATATCCAAAAACTTGAGTTTCTCCACAAAATCAGGACCCATCAAATTAATGTTTTCAGAATTTGGAATATGACCTCCATTGTGCTCACCTTCAGTCCTAACATCGATTAAACCAATTTTTGAACCCTCAGTTGCTATAATCTGTTCCAGTTTCCCACAATCTACCGTTTTATAAGATTCAGCAGATGCTCCAAATAAATTCATAAATGCACTCATATTAATAATTGTATTTAATTTAATTGTAAAATATATTTTTCTTTCAAAATCAATAAGACAAATCTATACCTTCATTGATTCCATTTTCTCTTTTCTAAGTGTGGTAGGACATTTGCCGGCAATAAGTGGCATATCATC
>CAYREN010000593.1:0-2913 GCA_964423255.1 uncultured Roseivirgaceae bacterium
CATCTTGTTGAGCCAAATCACTAACTATGTCTTTTATCCAGAATGGAAGCTTGGCCCCCTTTTGTACCGGATCGCCAATATTTTCCCACAAAATTTCACAGCCTACCTTTTTGAGTTGCTCGGCTTTTTTTACTATCCCGCGAATCTCATAACTCAATTCGTCGGCGCCAGTACGCAACAATTTTTTTCTCATCAGATTTTCTTTTATTAGATGACTTACCTCATTAGTTCAAAACAGTCGAAACATTGGTTTTAGTTGATAGAAATCCAGTTCTTGATAATTGTATCATGTTGTCAAAATTGATTTAAATTCTACCACATGGCATGTTTCGTTCTATTAATGAAGCTTCAAAATTACATTAATTTCTGAATTCTGTCTTCCGGATAACACATCAATATTTATAGAAATGAGTATGAACAAATCAAACCAGGGCATTTGCAAAAGAATAATTTATACGCATAGAAATTGAAGCTCAAACAAATTATTAACACTTAAAATATTGTGCTTACTTTGTAAAGGACAGATCACTATTTTTCCATATGAAAATATCTATTTATCTTTTTTTAATAAGCCAATTCCTAAGCAATAATGTATTTGCGGAAAATTACTTGGAAGTAAGAGATCTTGAAACAAACAAACATTTGTCAGGAGCCAACATTAAAAATCTTTCTAACGACAATTTATTGATTTCAAACCAGGATGGTATTGCAGATATATCAGATCTTGAAATCGGTGCCACGCTCAGTATTTCATTCATTGGATATAAAACCCTTGAGTACATTATCAAAGATGGCAGTAATGTTGCCTTCCTCGAACCAGATTATCAAATGCTCAATTCACTAACTGTTGTTGGGCATGAAAACAATAGAAAACTATCAGAAATAGCTGGGTCTTATGCTATAAGTTCCAGATTGGTTATAGATAAGTTCAATGACGAATCACTGGTAAGATCTATGAATACTTTGCCCGGCATTCGATTTGAAGAGCGGTCGCCAGGCAGCTATCGAGTGAGTATCAGAGGTAATTTGTTACGGGCACCTTTTGGTGTGAGAAATGTAAAAGTTTATTGGAATGATATTCCATATACCGATCCTATGGGAGGGACACCGCTAAATCTTCTTGATTTAAACAATATTGGTAAGGTGGAAATTATCAAAGGTCCTGCCGGAAGTGTATTTGGAGCAGGAGTAGGAGGAGTACTCAACATTCGGAGCGAAGCTACGCAAATCAAACCAATTTCTGCAGACATATCCTATACTGCTGGATCATATGGTTATCATAAAGTCTCGGCTAATTTGAATAGTGCAAGCGCCGAAAGCAGGTTTTCTATTCGATACGCAAAGCAAAAAGGAGATGGTTATAGAGACCATACTAATTTTGATAGAGAGGTTATTCAGATGAGCGGTGCTTTTTATACTTCTGAAAAAAGAACACTGAAGGCTCAAGTTCTATTTTCTAATCTTTTTTATCAGCTGCCTGGTGGATTGACTAAAGAGCAGTATGATGAAAATCCAAGACAAGCCAGGCCGGGTGTTGCTCTAAAAAATACCTCAATAGACCACCAAAATTTCATGGCAGGGTTGGTACAGGATTATGAATGGAATGAAAGAGTAAAAAATACTACCTCTATTTATTTCACAAATGGTGTGAAAGAAAATCCATTTACAACCAACTACGAGCTGGAAAAACTGAATACTTATGGAGGAAGGACGTCTTTTGCCATAAAATCCAATTTGGGGAATATGCCAACCTTAATCACTACCGGAGCAGAATTAAATTATGGGGACCTCCATGCCAGCAACCATGGAAATGTAGATGGATTTGCAGATACCTTGAGGTATGAAGACAATCTGATATCCTTGCAATCTTTTGTTTTTCTGCAGGCAGATATGAACTTATCCAATAAATGGATATTGAATTTAGGAGCCAGTCTCAATTATCTAAACTATGATATCGACAGACTTCGCGATGTAGCGCAAGATACTTCTTATCAAATAAACCGGACTTTCAGTCCGGAATTTATTCCTAGAATTGGGATCGTTGGCAAGCTGACAAATTCGCTTTCTGTTCACGGATCGATCAGCTCTGGTTTTTCACCTCCAACAACTGATGAAGTGAGAACCAGTGATGGTGGAATCAACGAAGACCTTGAAGCTGAAAAAGGAATAAATTATGAAATAGGTTTGAGAGGAAATTCTCAAAATAGTAAACTGTATTATGATCTCACTGCATTTTGGATGCAGCAAAAAGAAACCATTGTGAGCAAAACGACCGAGCTTGGCACAGTGATATTTGAGAATGCCGGATCAACATCACAAAAGGGCATTGAGCTTTTACTGGGGTATTCAATCATCGATAACCCTGGAAATATCATATCATTGTTAAAAATCCAGACGGCTTACACTCACCACAATTTCACTTTTAAAGATTATGTAAAAAGGAGCAGGGGAGAAAACGTGGATTATTCGGGAAATGATCTCACAGGTACTTCTCCTAATATATCTGTGACCACCTTGGACCTCCAGACAAACGTTGGACTTTACATGAACTTTTCATTAAATTTCACAGACAAAATACCTCTCAATGATGCCAATACCGTTTATGCCGACAGCTATAGTTTGCTCACATTAAAAACCGGTTGGAAGCATGAAATAAATCATCAGCATTTTGTGAATATTTTCTTTGGTATAGATAATTTACTTAATGAGAAATACAGTCTGGGAAATGATTTAAATGCATTTGGAAGAAGGTATTACAATCCCTCACCTGAGCGGAATTATTATGTTGGCCTAAAGGTTTACCTAAATAAAAACTAGTTTATAATGTCATTTAATCCTGAGGATATCTCCCGTTTGATCAGACAACGTAGATCTGTATTTCCTGCCCAATATTCAGGAGAAATAATAAAAAAG
>CAYREN010000594.1:0-2910 GCA_964423255.1 uncultured Roseivirgaceae bacterium
CAATAGGAATTGCAGATCCAACAATTTTGTGGACAAAACTCTGCACTTCTTCTCCTCCAGCTAAAGACCCCATTACGCCAATTCCTATTTCGTTCGAAAGTTTCATTTTCTTTTCTTGATTTACAATAACAGAAAAATTAGTAGCTAAAACGTATGCTGAATAAGGCTGGTCGTTAGCTATTTCATCTGGCAGAATGATTGAGGAAGGGGTAAAAAGCCGCTGCTCAATTCCAAATCCAGAGTAGGTCAATACATGTTCGCTTTTTGGTTTAAGAATAAGTTGAGCTGGCGTTCTTTTTAAATGTTTGTGTGTATATGTTAATCCTAATCCTGCGGTATAATAACTATCAGTACTAAAAAGCATGTCGTTTTCTAATTCAAAGACAATACGATTCTTATGAGAAGAAAAATCTATAGCTTTCTCCGTACGCTGTGTGTATGCCAGGGTTGGTAATAAAATAAAAATTAAGAGTATCCTCGTACGCATAATTGATCGCAAAAATACAATAACCGTCGTGATTATGTAATCACTAAAAATTATGATTGTTGATAGTTTTAACGAAAATTTTTTACTACGCAATGAATATTTTATACTTTTTTGAAGATTGGGTGAAGTTGTGATGGTTGGCCAATTGGGACATTATTGGGGTCTCCTACAGAAGACCCCGCTGAGAAGAATAGATAGAAAAGCATCAAACTTCTATGATATGAGTTAACCACAGTGTACTCCGTGCCATTGCTAAGAGCCCTTTGTGATTGAAGATCTCACAGGGCCTAACAAGCAAAACAATTAAATAATTAATGAATTTTTCTATTTCGTCCGCTTGTCCGACGTCGTGGGCAGGCCTGTATGAATTCAATTCCTTAGTTTAAATCGGACAAAATGTTGGTCTAATAATTACAAAGACGATTTATTTCCAGGGTCTAAGTTCTACGGGTCATTTATGTCATTGGTTATGAGAAACTGGGAAAGGGTGTGACCTATACCTATAGAATCTTAAATTACTATAATGTTTCGTTATAACTCGCTTGCAATTTGAGCCATTGTCAATGTAACGGCATTTTGCATAAAAGCAGCTATATTCTTTTCTTTTGATGTTATGTCGCCTGTAATTGAAATTACATGGGGTTTGATTTCCAATGGAAGTGCTTCGTCTATGCGTTCGACATTGTGATGTGGATTTAAAAATTCCAAAAATGCTCCAATAGCCAAAGTGCTATCATCATAACCATAGTGATGAACAGTAATACAAAGTTGGTATTTTTTATTTTCAGCCAAATCAACTCGAAATGTTAACCACCCTTTTGGGAAATTTCTATTAAAATAGTAATTGTGCCTCTTAGAGTATTTAATTATTTGTCCAAAATAGTACCCTTGTTTTTCTTGATCATTTGGTGAACAAGATTGAACTGTGATGTAAGCATTTCCATTAAGTTTGGCCGTAAGTTGATCAGAAATTAGATTCAAGTGTTTAAGACAAAATTCAAAAACTTGAGTTCTATAGCCACTTAACAGTTCTTCTCTTTCAGCAACTTTTTTCATTTGCCAATTCTCAATTTTACCTGAGAATATTTCAGCGACTTCCTCGAATGAAGAGCTAGATACCTCTTTAATATTCAGTGCTTTTTCGATATGCCTTTTTTGAACTTCAGCAAAATACTCAACTAATGGTTGCGGTTCATCTGAATCTGCTTTTTCAAGCGCATCAATATATCTAGCCTTTGCTTCTTCTCTGAGTACTGTAAAAGGGAATAGTCCATATTTGATTAAAATCAAGCTAGCTAATAATCTGGCTACACGTCCATTTCCATCCTGAAATGGATGAATCGTGGTAAATGCATGATGAAACCATGTAGCGCAAATTAATGGATGAATTCCATCATTTTCTGCCTTATTAAAGATTGAAACTAAATTATCCATTTCAGCTTCCACATGTTCTGGTGGGCAGTAAAGAACCTTAATTCCATTTTCGCGGGTTGGGTTGTTTTCTAATTTTTTAAAATCCCCTTTAATTAGTTCAATTTTTGTTTTGTTCCCTAATTGGTCTCTACCTTCGGCGAAATCTTGATTTCGTGTAACTAAGGCATGTAGTTCTTTTATAAATCCAATTGTAAGGTCTCTATTCTCTTTGACTACATCGAAAACGAAATCAACCGCATCTAAATGATCGGATAAATGGGCAAGTAATTGTGGAACTGGAACATTTGTATCATTATGACTAATATAGGATTCTACAAATCCTTTTTTTATAAATGTTTCGGTGATCCCCTTTTCTAAATCATACATTCGTTCAACAATGCCAGTTTCAATGGCATGTTCACGTTTCAATTCGGCTATAAATTCTTGATATTCAATAGAATTGTTCTGAAGCACGTCTCTTCTCTCAAACCAAGAAGGAGACAAATCATCAATTGTTGAGGTGTCACATTCTAGCCATACCTTACTTAGTTCTACATATTTCCAAAGACTATATGTTTTTTGATCTGTCATTATATTTAGCTTAAGTCCAAAATTAACACAAACATTTTAGTAATAGCAATTACTATTATTTCTATCCTGATAAGGCTAATTTAATAGCTTGCTTCAAGCAATCAATATGGCCCTTTGTTATTGATCTTCACCGCATTACTTTTCGTGCCGGGCATCTCACCCCTGGTTCTTTCAATGTCCAATGCTTTGCCTGTTTCGGGATCGTACCAAGCAGGGGTTATATAATCCGGGATGTCATCGCCAGTTTCAGAAATCCATTGGTTCATTATTGCTCTGAGATCAATTAGTTCATCCACATACTTTTCATTGGAAGCCACATTGCTGAGCTGTTGAGGGTCCTGCAAACAATCAAATAATTCTTCATGCGCCCTGGGAGCTGCGAAAACATCTGCTTGGGCAGCATTTAATTTCCCCTCATC